>NZ_JAAGNB010001374.1:0-4099 GCF_010550475.1 Amycolatopsis sp. SID8362 | reverse complement strand
AGGACCGCGTCCGACGCCAGCACCGCCGCGGGCAGGTCGGCCGCCGAGTCGGCGTGCACCAGCGAGCCGCCGATCGTGCCGCGGTGGCGGACCTGGCGGTCGCCGACCTCGCCGGACACCCGCGCCAGCAGGGGCGCGTGCTCCTGCAATACCGGGTCCTGCTGGAGGTCGTGGTAGCGGGACAAGGCGCCGATCACGACGTCGTCGCCGTCGAGCCGGACGTACCGCAGCTCGTCGACCGGGCCGATGTCGACCACGTACTCCGGCGCGGCCAGCCGCAGCTTCATCAGCGGCAGCAGGGAGTGCCCGCCCGCCAGCACCTTGGCCTCGTCGCCGTGCTCGGCGAGCCTGGCCAGCGCTTCGTCCACTGTGGACACGCGCTCGTAGCGGAATTCGGCGGGGATCACCGGTCCACCTCCTGACCCGAAGCGTCGATCACGGCGCTGACGATGTTGTGGTAGCCCGTGCAGCGGCAGAGGTTGCCCTCGAGCCCGGCCCGGACCTCGTCGCGGGTCGGCTTCGGGTTGTCGTTCAGCAGCGACACCGACGCCATGATCATCCCCGGCGTGCAGAACCCGCACTGCAGGCCGTGCTGCTCGCGGAACGCCCGCTGCACCGGGTGCAGCGACCCGTCCGGCTCGGCCAGCCCTTCGACGGTGGTGACGGCGTGGCCGTCGGCCTGCGCGGCCAGCACCGTGCAGGACTTCACCGACTCGCCATCGAGCAGCACCGTGCAGGCGCCGCAGGACGTCGTGTCGCAGCCGATGTTCGTCCCGGTGAACCCGGCGGTGTCGCGCAGGAAGTGCACCAGCAGCGTCCGGTCCGGCACCTCCTCGGTCACGGGCCGCCCGTTGACCTCGATCGAGACCTTCACCGCGTGCTTCCCTTCCCAGCTTCTTCCAGTGCTTCCCAGACCCGGATGGGGGTCGTGGGCATGTCCAGGTGGTGCACACCTCGCGCCGAAAGCGCGTCCACCACGGCGTTGTGCACCGCCGGTGTCGACCCGATCGTCGCCGCCTCGCCGATCCCCTTGACGCCCAGCAGGTTCCGGTCGGTCGGGGTGGCCATGTCGACGAGCTCGAAGTCCGGCAGCTCGGCGGCGGTGACGAACGAGTAGTCCGCCAGCGTCGCGGTCGTCGGGTTGCCGTCTTCGTCGTAGGTGACGACCTCCATCAGCGCCTGCGCCGCCCCCTGCCCGAGCCCGCCGTGGCGCTGGCCGCGGAAGGTGAGCGGGTTGACGATCGGGCCGGCGTCGTCGACCGCGACGATCCGGCGCAGGTCGACCTTGCCGGTCTCGGTGTCGACCTCGACCACCGCGAGGTGCGCGCCGAACGGGAACGTCGGCTTGCCGCCGCCGAACCAGACGTCGGCCGACAGCTTGCCCTCACCGGCCGTTTCGGCCACCTGCGCCCAGCTGAGCACGGTGCTGGACGGCGCGCCGCGGACCTGCCAGACCCCGCGTTCGGCGTCCAGCTCGAGGTCGTCCGGCGCCGCTTCCAGCAGGTCGGCCGCCAGCTCACGCGCCTGTGCGATGACCTCCTCCGCCGCCTGCCGGATCGCCGAGCCGCCCAGCTGCAACGAGCGGGAGCCGAACGTGCCGACGGCCTTGGGCACCTCGTCGGTGTCGCCGTGGCGGACGGTGATCTTGTCGAGCGGGACGCCGAGCTGGTCGGACAGCAGCATCGCCAGCGACGTGCCGAGCCCCTGCCCGTGCGGCGAGCTGCCGGTCCACGCGACGACCGAGCCGTCCGGGTGGATGTCGACGCGGCCGCTCTCGCCACCGGCGTCGCCGCCGGTGATCTCGACGTAGGCCGCGATCCCCAGCCCCAGTTCGACCGGGTCACCGGCTTCGCGGCGGCGCTTCTGCTCGGCCCGCAGCTCGGCGTACCCGGCGGCGTCGAGGACCTTGTCCAGCGCCGCCGCGTACTCGCCGGTGTCGTAGGAGGCGCCGGTCGGCGTCTGGTACGGGAATTCCTCGGGCCGGATGAAGTTGACCCGGCGCACCTCGGCCGGGTCCATCCCGATCTCCGCGGCGAAGACGTCCATCCCGCGCTCGACCGCGGCGGTCGCCTCGGGGCGGCCCGCGCCGCGGTAGGCCGCGATCGGCGTGGTGTTCGTGACGACCGCGCGGCTGCGCGTCTCCACCTTCGGGAACCGGTAGACGCCGACGGCCATCAGCTCGGTCAGCGTCGGCAGGAACAGCGTCCGCGGGTAGGCGCCGGCGTCCTGGACGACGTCGAGGCGGTAGGCGAGGACGGTCCCGTCGCGCTTCCCGCCGATCGTCACGGTGTTGAGCTGCCCGCGGCCGTGCGTCATCGCGGTGAGGTTCTCGCTGCGCGACTCGACCCAGCGCACCGGGCGCCCGATCTCCTTGGCGGCCCACCCCAGCACGGTCGCTTCGGGGTCGGCGCCGATCTTCGCGCCGAAGCCGCCGCCGACGTCGGGGGCGACGACCCGGACGTTCTCTTCGCCGACGCCGAGGCTCGCGGCCAGCTGCGTCCGGGCGATCTGGGCGTTCTGGGTCGAGAGCCAGACCGTCAACCTGCCGTCTTCGCCCCACGCGCACGAAGCTCCGCGCACTTCGAGCGGCGCGGGCGCGACGCGCTGGTTCACGATCGTCTGCGAAACGACGACCTCGCACCCCTCGAAGATCGCGTCGTCGAACTCGGCCACGCCGTTGACCTGCACGACGTTGCTGCCGGTTTCGGGGTACAGCAGCGTCTCGTCCGCCAGCGCGGCGCCGATGCTCGCGACCGCGTCGAGGGGGTCGTAGTCGACGTCGACCAGCTCGGCCGCGTCGGCCAGCTGGTAGCGCTCCTCGGTGAGGACGAGCGCGACCGGTTCGCCGACGTAGCGCACGACGCCGTCGGCCAGCCACGGTTCCTGCACCGGCCCGGCCGCGTGCCCGCCGAGCCCGAGGTCGGCGGCGGTGAACACGCCGAGCACCCCCGGCGCCGCCTTCGCCTCGCTGACATCGATGCCCTCGATCCGCGCGTGCGCGATGGGGCTTCGCACGAACACCGCGTGCGCGGCGCCGGAAAGCGCTTCCTCCCGCAAATCGTCCACGTAGGTGCCGCCCGCGGTGATCAGGTTCTGATCCTCCTGGCGGACGACCCGGGTCCCGACAATGCTCATCTGGTCTCCTGCTCGCCGTTACCCCGCCGATCATGCCTTGTCCGCGGGGGTGCCGTCAGCACGAGAGCGGCAAAGTCTTTCAGGCGTAGGCCTGCCAGCCGAGCACGACGGCCAGTCCCAGCCCGGCCAGCCCGATCCCGATCCGCAGCGGCGTCGCCGGCAGGTGCCGCACGAGCGTGGAGCCCAGCCACGAGCCGCCGAGCGAACCGAGGCAGACGGCGAGCGCGGCGAGCCAGACGACCTTGCCGGTGCAGGCGAAGACGATCGCGGCGAGGAAGTTCGCCGACCCGGTGACCAGGTTCTTCGCGGCGTTCGTCCGGGCGAGCGGCTGGCTCCACACGGAGACGAGCAGGGCGAGCATGAGCACGCCGGCGGCGGCCCCGAAGTAGCCGCCGTAGACCCCGATGAAGAACGCGGCGACGCCGGTGGCGGGGCTGAGGCCGTGGTGCTCGGCGGCTTCGGCCAGGCGGCGCAGACGCGGGCCCGCCATCAGGACCACCGCGGCGCCGCCGATGAGCCACGGGACGATCGCGGTGAAGGCGTCCGACGGGGTGAAGAGGAGCACGAGCCCGCCGGCCGCGCCGCCGACGGTGGTGATGAGGCAGAGCGGGACGAGCCGGGCGCGCTGGCCGGCGAGTTCGGGCCGGGCACCCGCGGCGGCTCCGGCGGTGGTGCCGAGCATGGCGACGGTGTTGGTCACGTTCGCGACGACCGGCGGCAGCCCGGCGGCGAGCAGCGCCGGGTAGGAGACGAGCGAAGCGAGCCCGGCGGTGGCCCCGGTGAGGCCGGCGCCCACGCCGGCGAGCACGAGCAGGAGGAAGGTGGCCGGGTCGCTGATCACGTTGTCATCCCAACACGGCGGACCTGCCTCGCCGCGGTGAGCTTGCTCCCACCCGGGCGGCGCCGGTCCCGACGCCGTGAATGACTCATTCCTGTCACCAGACGACATGAATGAGTCATTCAC
>NZ_JAAGNB010001328.1:0-8032 GCF_010550475.1 Amycolatopsis sp. SID8362 | reverse complement strand
ACGCTGACGTCGTGGCGCGCGGCGAGCCGGGCGACCACGGCGAGGCCCATGTGCCGCGCCGAGGCGTCGTCGAGGTCGCCGCCCGCGGCCAGCCGCCGGTTGAGGCCGTCGACGCGGTCGGCGGGGATGCCGATGCCTTCGTCTTCGATCCGGACGAGCACGCTGCCCTGCTCGGTCAGGTGCGCGCTGACGTGCACCGGCGAGCTGGGCGAGGACTGGTTGGCGGCGTTGTCGAGCAGTTCCGCGAGCACCCGGCCCAGGTCCTCGGCGGCGAAGCCGACGACCCCGAGGTTCACCACCCGGCCGATCGTGATCCGGGCGTAGTGGTCGATCGAGGACATCGCCGCGCGCACCAGGTCGAGCACCGAGGTCGCGCGGGCGGCGTCGTCGGCGGTGTCCTGCCCGGCCAGCACGCGCAGGTTCTCGGCGTTGCGCCGCAGCCGCGTGGCGAGGTGGTCGAGCTGGTAGAGCTCGGCGAGGCGGTGGTGGTCCTCCTCCCCCGCTTCGAGCTCTTCGAGCCGGGCGAGGAGCTGGTCGAGCAGGTTGAGGTCACGCAGCGCCACGCTGGCGCAGATCTCGGCCAGGACGCCTTCGTCCGCGGGCGGCGGCGCCGGCGTCGGTTCGGGGCGCGACAGCTGCGCGATCGCCGGGCCGGCGGGCGGCTCGTGCGCGGAGTGCTTCGGCGGCGCGGTGAGGTACTGCGCGGCGGCCACCCGCGAGCGGTCCAGCAGGACGCGTGATCGATCCAGGAGTTCCCGGGCCCGGCTCGCCATGTGGTCCCACTTCTTCCTTGCTCAGGTTCGGCAACGGCTGCATCGCGCCGACCCCCGGGCGGCGATGCCGGACATGCAAGCAGAAAGGTTCGGCGGATGTCCACAGCCGGTCCCCACGTGATCGCTCGACGTGACCGGATTTCGGCACCGTCGCTGCTGGTGAGCGCAGTGGGCTAGGCCATTCGGCTCATTTTTGCATCTTGCACCCGGCAACGGAGCGCACACGGCGCCCGATCCCGCAGCTCACCGGCCGTGCGACCACGAAAACCCTGGTCATGCCCGATTCGTCCCAAACTTGCGGGCCACGCACTTTTTTGCGGGGCACGCAAGTTTTTCGCTACACTCTGTTCATGCCGCCGGACGAACCACCCAAGCTGACCCTGCGCGAGCGCAAGAAGCGCGAAGCCCGCAAGGCGCTCGCCCAAGCGGCACTGCGGCTGACGCTGGACCGCGGGCTGGAGAACGTGAAGGTCGAGGACATCGCCACCGAGGTCGGCGTGTCACCCCGTACATTCAACAACTACTTCTCCAGCAAGGAGCAGGCGGTCTGCTCGGTCGTCGTCGACCGGCACGAGGGGATGCGCGAAGCCCTGCTCGCGCGGCCGGACGGCGAGCCGCTCTGGGACTCGGTCAAGCACGCGGTGCTCGAGCAATATTCGCGTGAGGGCGAGCCCGATCGCGCGTATGTTGCGCGTATCCGTGAGCTGATGGGACGGCTCATGCTGCGCGGGGAGTTCCTGAACGCCCACGCCGCTGTCGAGCGCGTCCTGGCCGAAACGATCGCGAAACGGGTGGGCGGTGTGGACCACCTGTTGTGCCGGCTGATGGCGGCCTCGGTGGAAAGCGCTGTCCGGGTGGCCTTCACCAACTGGTTCACCACCGAAGGCGAACCGTTCCTCCCGATTCTGGAACGGCTGCTGGACGAGCTTTCCGCGGGGATGCCCACCCTGACGGCCGGCACCGCTGCGCCACAACCCGAACCGACCACCACTCCACTGGGGGAATCGTTGTGCTAGTCAAGCTCCTGCGCAGTCACCTGCGCCCGTACCGGAGCACGCTGTGGGTGATCGTCGCGCTCCAGCTCGTGCAGACGATCGCCATGCTCTACCTGCCGACGCTGAACGCCGACATCGTCGACAACGGCCTGATCAAGGGCGACATGGACTACATCCTGCGCGTCGGCGCGATGATGCTCGTCATCACGCTCGCGCAGATCGCCGGCTCGATCGGCGCGGTGTACTTCGGCGCCCGGACCGCGATGGCGATCGGCCGCGACATCCGCGCCGGCGTCTTCCACCGGGTGCAGGACTTCTCCGCCCGCGAAGTCGGCCAGTTCGGCACGCCGTCGCTGATCACCCGCACCACCAACGACGTCCAGCAGATCCAGATGCTGGTGCTGATGACGCTGACCCTGATGGTGTCGGCGCCGATCATGTGCGTCGGCGGGATCATCCTCGCGCTGAACCTCGACGTGCCGCTCTCGTCGCTGCTGCTGGTCATCGTGCCGGTGCTCGCGGTCGCGGTCGGCACGATCATCGCCAAGATGCGCCCGGCGTTCCGGCTGATGCAGGAGCGGATCGACCGGATCAACCAGATCCTGCGCGAGCAGATCATGGGCATCCGCGTCATCCGCGCGTTCGTCCGCGACAAGCACGAGCGGGAGCGCTTCGACGTCGCCAACGACCAGCTGCTCACCGTGTCGCTGCGGGTCGGCAAGCTGATGGCGCTGATGTTCCCGATCGTCATGCTGGTGATGAACACCTCCAGCGTCGCGGTGCTGTGGTTCGGCGGGCAGCGGATCGACTCCGGCAGCATGCAGATCGGCGCGATGACCGCGTTCCTGTCCTACCTGCTGCAGATCCTGATGGCCGTCATGATGGCCACGTTCATGTTCATGATGGTGCCGCGCGCCGAGGTCAGCGCCGAGCGGATCAGCGAGGTGCTCGACACCGAGTCGAGCGTCCGCCCGCCGGTGTCGCCGATCCGGCCGGGCGCGGTACACGGGCACCTGGAGCTGTCCGGCGTCGAATTCCGTTACCCCGGCGCGGAAAAGCCGGTGCTGTGCGACATCTCGCTGATCGGGCGGCCGGGTGAGACCACCGCGGTGATCGGCTCGACGGGTACCGGCAAGACCACGCTGCTCAACCTGATCCCGCGGCTGATGGACGCCACCCGCGGCACGGTGAAGGTCGACGGCGTCGACGTCCGCGACCTGGACCCGGCGGTGCTCGCCCGCGCGGTCGGGCTGGTGCCGCAGAAGCCGTACCTGTTCGCCGGCACGGTGGCGAGCAACCTGCGCTACGGCAACCCGGACGCGACCGACGAAGAGCTGTGGCACGCGCTGGAAGTGGCGCAGGGCAAGGACTTCGTCGAAGCGATGCCCGAGGGTCTCGACGCGCCGATCTCCCAGGGCGGCACGAACGTCTCGGGCGGGCAGCGCCAGCGGCTCGCGATCGCGCGGATGCTGGTGCACAAGCCGGAGATCTACCTGTTCGACGACTCGTTCTCGGCGCTCGACTACGCGACGGACGCGGCCCTGCGCCGCGCGCTGGTGGCGGAAACGGCGGACGCCACGGTGGTCATCGTGGCGCAGCGGGTCAGCACGATTCGCAACGCCGACCGGATCATCGTCCTCGACGAAGGCCGCGTCGTCGGCACCGGCACCCACCACGAACTCATGGACGGCAACGAAACCTACCGGGAGATCGTGCTGTCCCAGCTCACCGAACAGGAGGCGGCGTGAGCACCACGGAATCGCCCAAAGCCGCCGTCACCGACGCCGGGGAACGGCCGACCGCGCAGCGGCACAAGAACACCGGCGCCGCGACGGTCGGGCCCGGCCGCTGGATGGCAGGCGGCGCGCCGCCCGAGAAGGCGCTCGACTTCACGGGGTCGCTGAAGCGGCTGCTGCGGCTGCTGCGCCCGCAGCGGGTCGCGCTCATCGGCGTGCTCGTGCTCGGCGCGGCCAGCGTCACGCTCACCGTGATCGGCCCGAAGATCCTCGGCCAGGCCACCGACGCGATCCTCGCCGGCGTGCTCGGCAAGCAGGTGCCGCCGGGGGTCACCAAGGAGCAGATCGTCGCCGGGCTGCGCGCCCGCGGCGACGGCACGCTCGCCGACATCTACAGCCGCGTCGACCTGGTGCCGGGCGTCGGCATCGACTTCGACAAGGTCGGGCAGATCCTGCTCACCGTGCTGGCGCTGTTCGTGATCTCGTCGTTCTTCGGGCTGATCCAGGCCCGGCTGACGACGACGCTGGTGCAGCAGGCGGTGTACCGGCTGCGCGAAGAGGTCGAGGCCAAGTTCTCGCGGCTGCCGCTGAAGTACTTCGACCGCCAGCCGCGCGGCGAGGTGCTTTCCCGCGTCACCAACGACATCGACAACCTGGCGATGTCGCTGCAACAGACGTTGTCGCAGATCGTCTCGTCGCTGCTGACGGTGATCGGCGTACTGATCATGATGTTCCTGATCTCGCCGCTGCTGGCGCTGATCGCGCTGCTCACGGTGCCGCTGTCGGCCGTCGTGGCGGCCAAGATCGGCAAGCGGGCGCAGCCGAACTTCATCAAGCAGTGGTCGACGACCGGGAAGCTCAACGCACACGTCGAGGAGATGTACACCGGCCACTCGCTGGTCAAGGTGTTCGGCCGCCGCGACGAGGCCGCGGCGATCTTCGACAAGCAGAACGAAACCCTGTACCAGGCCAGCTTCAGGGCGCAGTTCATCTCCGGCATGATCCAGCCGGCGATGATGTTCATCGGCAACCTGAGCTACGTGCTGGTGGCGGTGATCGGCGCGCTGCGCGTGGCGTCGGGCAGCCTGACGCTCGGCGAGGTGCAGGCGTTCATCCAGTACTCGCGCCAGTTCAGCCAGCCCGTGACGCAGATCGCGAGCATGGCGAACCTGCTGCAGTCCGGCGTGGCCTCGGCCGAGCGGGTGTTCGCGCTGCTCGACGCCGAGGAGCAGGGCCCGGAACCCGCTTCGCCGGAGCGGCCCTCCCCGGTGCGCGGGCGCGTCGAGTTCCAGGACGTCTCCTTCCGCTACCTGCCGGACAAGCCGCTGATCGACGACCTGTCGCTGACCGTGGAACCCGGCCAGACGGTGGCGATCGTCGGCCCGACCGGCGCGGGCAAGACGACACTGGTCAACCTGCTCATGCGCTTCTACGAGCTCGACGGCGGCCGGATCACGCTCGACGGCGTCGACATCGCGAAGATGAACCGCGAGGAACTGCGCGACCAGACCGGCATGGTGCTGCAGGACGCGTGGCTGTTCGGCGGCACGATCGCGGAGAACATCGCCTACGGCGCGGACAACCCGACGCACGAGGAGATCGTCGAAGCCGCGAAGGCGACGCACGTCGACCGCTTCGTCCGGACGCTGCCGGACGGCTACGACACGGTGCTCGACGACGAAGGCGGCACGGTCAGCGCGGGCGAGAAGCAGCTGATCACGGTGGCGCGGGCGTTCCTGGCCAAGCCGGTCATCCTGATCCTGGACGAGGCGACGAGTTCGGTGGACACCCGCACCGAGGTGCTCATCCAGCGCGCGATGAACTCGCTGCGCAGCGGCCGGACGAGCTTCGTGATCGCGCACCGGCTGTCGACGATCCGCGACGCCGACGTGATCCTGGTGATGGAGCACGGGCAGATCGTCGAGCAGGGCGACCACGAGACGCTGCTGGGCAGCGGTGGGGCGTATGCGCGGCTGTACGCGGCCCAGTTCGCCGAGGCGATGGCCGAGACGGACTGAGCCGCGCCGGCGGTGTAGTGAATGACTCATTCATGTCGTCCGACGACATGAATGAGTCATTCACGTCATCCCGCCCGCCGCCCGGTACCCTGGAAGTTCTTCCAGCGGAAGGGGTACCGGGGCGGCCATGGCCGACAGACTCGAGGAATACCGCGGCAAACGCGGCAAGGACCGCACCCCCGAACCCTGGCCGGACGGCCCGCCCGTACCCGGGGACGACGACCTCTTCGTCATCCAGGAACACCACGCCAGCCGCCTGCACTGGGACTTCCGGCTCGAACGCGACGGCGTGCTCGTCTCCTGGGCCGTGCCCAAGGGGCTGCCGCTCTCCCCCGGCGTTCCCCGGCTCGCCGTGCACACCGAAGACCACCCCATGGAGTACCTCACCTTCGAAGGCGAGATCCCGGCCGGCGAGTACGGCGGTGGCCGGATGACCGTGTGGGACACCGGGACCTACGAAACCCTGCACTGGAACGACCACAAGGTCGAGGTCGTCTTCCACGGCGGCCGCGCGCGCGGCAAGTACCTGTTCCTCAACCGGCACGACGAGGACGACCGCGACTGGACGCTGCGGCGCCTCGACCCCGCCGAGCCCGGGCACGAGGACGCGCCCGAGTTCCTCGAGCCGATGACGGCCGTGCCCGGTGACCTGCCCGCCGACGACGACGCGTGGGCCTACGAATTCGCCTGGGGCGGCCTGCGGACGATGCTGCTGGTCTGCGGCGGCCGGGTCACCGCGCACGACGAGACCGGCGCGGACGTCACCGGGCGGTACCCCGAGCTGCACAAGCTCGGCGAGGAGCTCGGGTCGACCGAAGTGCTGCTGGACGGCGAAGTCGTCGTGATCAAGGACGGCAAGCCGTACCCGGACGGGCTCGAAGAACGCCGCAAGGCCGACGGTGCCGCCGCGAAGCGGCTCAAGGTCCATTGCCCGGTCTTCTACTTCGCTTCCGACGTCCTGCACCTCGACGGCAGGCCGACCCTGGACCTGCCGTACACGAAACGCCGGGAGCTGCTCGACGGCCTGGCCATCGAGGACCGGCACTGGCAGGTGCCGCGCTACTACACCGGTGGCGGCGAGGCCGTCGCCGGGGCCAGCGGGCAGCACGGCCTTCCCGGCGTGGTCGCGAAACGGGCCGACAGCCCGTACCGGCCCGGCGACGCCTCGGGTGACTGGCTGCTGATCAGGAACTGACCCGCCGGGCCAGCGCCACCCCCGCGACGACGACCACGGCGCCCGCCACGACGTTGCCGATCAGGGCACCCGTCGACGGCGGGGTTTCGCCGCCGTGGCGCAGCAGCCACGGCGAGACAGCGGCCCACGCGCCCAGTACCGGGACGACCCAGCCGATCAGGGCGAGCCGCCGGGTGGCCGTGCGGGCGATCGCCAGCGCGATCAGGACCAGGCCGACGAGGGTGTCGCTCAGCGCGAGCACGCCCGCGCCGCCGAAGCCGGCGATCCACGGGGCCAGCACCAGGTAGAGCCCGGCCAGCAGGACGAAGCCCGCCGCCGCGCCGATCAGCGCCGTGCGCGGGCGGGGAGCCGGGGTGCTGTGCGAAGTCATCTCTTCACCTCCGCCCGCGCGGGTACCCGGCCGTCGCGGCCGGTAACCGGGGCCTGTCCGCCGCCCTCGGAACGGACAGGCCCCGGGCGGTCAGCAGCCGCAGGTGTAGTACGTGATGTCCCAGTGGTTGCCTTCGTCGCAGTAGAGGTTGCCGGAGCCGGCTTTCCACTGCGGGTAACCGTCGCCGCGCAGGCCGATGTAGCCGAAGCTGTTCTTGATGTAGGAGTCGATGCAGCTGTTGTGCGAGATGTCGACCTTGTAGCCGTTCCAGTGGCTGTAGGTGCCGGACGCGTGCCCGGTCTCGGTGCCCCCGGTGATGTTGATCGCGCAGCCGCTCGCGCGCTTCAGCGTGATGACGCCGCTGACCGTGCTCTGGTTGATCTGCTCGTACGACGTGCACGTCGAGTTGTAGCGGTCCGTGCAGCCGCCGCTGGACGAGTGCGTCACCCCGGCCGCGGACAGCTGCGACGCCGCCTGCGACTGCGTGAGCTTGGTGACCTCGACGCTCGCCGACGCGGTGCCGATGGTCGCGAACACCACCGTCGCCGCCGAAGCGACCAGCCCCAGCGCCGCCCGCGCCAGAATCCCTTGTCCCGGCATGCCTTGCTCCTTCTCGTGCGACGATCCGAACGGCGGCAGCCAAATGGGGTCGGCCATAACTTCGCCAAACACCGCCGCCGCGGACCGGGGCAAGAGGGCGTCAGGTCCTGATCTTCGTCAAGAGTTCACGACTGCGGTCGCGCGCCGGGGATTCACCGGTCACGGCGGCCAGCTCCCCCAGCGCCCGCAGTTCCCACAGCGGGAACCCGAGCTCGCGGAACAGCTCCGCCGAGCCGCGCAGGCACCGCCCCGCCTCGGCCGCGGCGTCCTCGGCCGCGTGCGTCCGGCCCAGGCTGAGCAGGGCGTACCCGGCGCCGCGGCGGTCGTGCAGCTCCCGGAACACGC
>NZ_JAAGNB010001275.1:0-10223 GCF_010550475.1 Amycolatopsis sp. SID8362 | reverse complement strand
GTGGCGGAGACCCGGCCGCGCGGCCGGCGGGCGGCGACGTGCGAGCGGGCCCGGTGCGCGATCTGGCGGACCGCGGGCGCGGTCTTGCCGACGGCTTCGGCGATCTCCTCGTAGCCCAGGTCGAACACCTCGCGCAGCACGAACACCGCGCGCTCGGCCGGCGTCAGCGTCTCCAGGACCAGCAGCATCGCCATCGAGACGCTGTCGGCGAGTTCGACGTCTTCGGCGACGTCGGGCGCGGTGAGCAGCGGCTCCGGCAGCCACGGGCCGACGTAGGACTCCTTGCGCCGGGCCTGCGTCCGCAGCCGCATCAGGGCCTGGCGGGTCGTGACGCGCACCAGGTAGGCGCGCTGGTCGCGCACCTCGGCCAGGTCCACGCCCGTCCAGCGCAGCCACGTCTCCTGCAGCACGTCCTCGGCGTCGGCCGCCGACCCCAGCAGCTGGTAGGCGACGGTGAACAGCAGGTTCCGGTGGGCGAGGAACGCCTCGGTGGCGGCGTCGGCCATCGGGCTCCTCCTTTCGTCCGCTTTCCCACCAGATGCTCGGCGGGGCCGCGCTGTGACCGTGACGGTCGTCACTGTCACGGATCCGGGGTGGCCCGGCATCTCCTGGTCGTCCGGTTCCGACGGAAGGACGAGATCATGGAACCCCGTTTCACGCTGACCGACAACGAGATCGGCGCCAGGTTCGCCAAGCGGTTCGGCACCGCGAGCCTCGCGATCATCCAGTCGCCGCTGCCGAAGATCACCCAGGAGCTGGTGTCGCTGCGCGTCAGCCAGATCAACGGCTGCGGCTGGTGCGTCGACATCCACACGAAGGAGCTCGCCGCCGCGGGCGAGGACCCGGTGCGGATCAACCTGGTCGCCGCCTGGCGCGAAGCCACGGTGTTCACCGAGGCCGAGCAGGCGGCGCTGGCGCTGGCCGAGGAGGGCACCCGGATCGCCGACGCGCACCCCGGCGTCTCCGACGACACCTGGGAGCGGGTCCGCAAGCACTACGACGACGACCGGACGGCCGCGCTGATCGCACTGGTCGCGCAGATGAATTCGGCCAACCGGCTGGCCGTGATCGTGCACCAGAAGGGCGGCTCGTACGAGCCCGGCATGTTCGGCTGACGGGTTCGTGCTTCGCTGAGGGGATGGCGAAGACGCAGCGGTGGCGGCGGTACTGGGACCGGAAGTCGGCGACGTACGACGCGGAGATGGACTTCTGGGACCGCCGCCTCTTCGGTGATTCACGGGAGTGGGCCTGCGGCCAGGCCGGCGGCGACGTGCTGGAGGTCGCCGTCGGCACCGGCCTCAACCTCCCGCGCTACCCGCCCGGGGTGACGCTCACCGGCCTCGACCTCAGCGAAGGCATGCTCGCCGTGGCCCGCACCCGCGAGCCGGCCCGCCCGGTGACGCTGCGCCAGGGCGACGCCCAGGCCCTCCCGTTCGACGACGCGTCCTTCGACACGGTGGTCTGCACGTTCGGCCTCTGCGCGATCCCCGACCCCGCGGCGGCGGTGGCGGAGATGGCGCGGGTCCTGCGCCCGGGCGGACGGCTGATCCTGGCCGATCACGTGGTGTCGACGTGGTGGCCGGTGCGGGTGGCGCAGTGGCTCCTGGAGCTGGCGAGCGTCCCGTTGGCGGGCGAGCACTTCCGGCGGCGGCCGTTGAGGCTGGTGGAAGCGGTGGGGCTGGTGGTGGACCGGCGGGAGCGGTTCAAGCTGGGTTTGGTGGAACGGCTGGTGGCCCGCAAGGTCAGCTGAGCGTCTTCCGGGCCCGGTACGACGCCTGGCGGCAGGCGTTGGAGCAGTAGTGGCGGGGTCGGCCGAAGCCCGAGGTCACCGGGCAGGGGCACAGCGAGCAGAGAATCGATCCGGCGGCCAGCGCGAAGTAGCCGTGGCGCGCGCACTGCCCGACGGCCGGGCCTTCGGCTCCGCCCATGATTCCGGCTCGCACCCGGTCCGGAACGGCGGCTTGATCCGAATCGAGGTAGTCGCGAAGGGCTTCCGAGCGCGACGGGTGGCGCAGTCGCCTGAAAGCTGCTGTTTCGAGGTGCAGCACGTCTGCCCCGCGCAGGGAAAGGATCGCCGCGGTCTCGGCACGGGAGCGCGGGATGCTGTCGCGCAACCCGAACCGCAGGACGATGACTTCGGCCTCCTGGGGCGGCAACGTGGCCAGGACGGACCTGAGCTGCTCCAAGGCGAGGACCGCGGCGAGGCGACGGCTTCCGTCGACCACGGTCACCCGTCGGCGCGTCACGGCTGTGCCTCCCCTTCGTCGGTTTCAGTACGCGGCCGTTCAGCCTGCGGAACACTTAGGTCGCCTCGGTGAAGATCTTCGGCACGTCTTCCGGTCGTGCTTGGCACCGGGCGACGATCGACACCACGCCGAACATCGCGATGAGTAGATCGGTGGCAGGCAGACGAGCAGCTTCGGCATGGGAGCCTTCGGGCACGACGAAATCGCCGGACTCATCCGGCGAAATGGGGCAGAAAAGCCCCGCCGCCAGGTACCCGGACCGCCGGGCCGTGCGGGGTGAGCCCTGGTCAAAATTCTGAGGGAGTAGGACCTGGCGTCCTACCGACTTTCGTAACGCGAGGTCAGCCGAGCAGCACGCTGTCCTCGAGCCCCTCCAGCAACGCCGCGGCATCGTCGTACACCGCGACCGCTCCCGCCTCGGTCAGCTCCGCCGCGCTCACCCCGCCCGAGCGCACCGCCACCGTCCGCACACCAGCCTTCGTCGCCGCGTGGACGTCCCAGACCGCGTCGCCGACGAACACCGTCTCCTCCGGTGCCGTTCCCGCTCGCTCCAGGGCCGCGAAGACCGGCTCCGGGTCGGGTTTGGTCGCGTCGACGTCGTCGCCGGACACGATGGCCGTGACCACGTCGTCGACGTCCAGGACCTTGCGCAGCACCTTCAGCTCGTCCGGGCCCGCCGACGTCGCCAGCACGACGTGGACGCCGCGGGCGGCCAGGGTGCGGACCAGGTCGGGGGCGCGGTCGAACGGGCGCAGCAGCTCGGCCGTCTCCAGGTAGAACCGGCTGTGCAGCTCCTTCGCCCGGTCGTGGTCGGCGTCTTCCTCGCCCAGCACCGTGCTCAGCAGCTTGCCTGCGCCCTTGCCGATCGCCCGGTGCACGCGCCACGAGTCGACCGCGCGGCCGAGTTCGGCGAACGCGCGGTGCCACGCGTGGACGTGGAGGTAGTTGGAGTCGACGAGCGTGCCGTCGACGTCGAACAGGACCGCGGTGGCGATGGCAGGCTCCTCACGTCGGCTCCGACCCGGCTACCCGCGGCCGCGCCGCGGTACACATCGTCGCGTTTGACGGGTTCCCCACCGGCTATCCGATCGGTTGAACCCCCAGGAGGTGGTCGCGATGCTCGCCACAGTGTGGCTCGTCCCGCGGCCGGGGGCGAGCGCGAGCGCATCGGTCGGCGGGGTGCTCGACCGCACGACCTACCCCCGGCTGCGTGACCGGCTGCTCGAATTCGCGGCGGACGCCGAGGACGCGGTCGTGATCGACGTCGGCGGGCTCGAACTCCGCGACCCGGCGCTGGCTCGCGTGTTCGCCCTCGCCGCGCTGCGCGTCGCCGACTGGCCTGCGGTCCCCTTCGCGCTCGTGACCGACCGGCCGGAGCAGCGGGCGCGGATCGCGCGCGCGGGCGTGGCCGTCTACCGCGACTTCGCCGCCGCGGAAGCCTCGCTGAAGCGGCCGGTGCGGCGGCGGGCCGAGCAGGTGCTCGAGCGGACGATGCGCACCTCGGTCCGGGCTCGCGGGTTCGTCGAGGGCGTGTGCGCGGAATGGCAGGTTCCCGGGCTGGCGGAGAACGCCGCCTTGATCACCACGGAATTCGTGGAAAACACGTTACGGCACACCGATTCCGCGCCTCGGCTACGCGTGGAGCTTCGTCGTGACGAGCTCGGGATCGCGGTCGCCGACGGCAGCGCGCGGCCCGCCGTCCTGCGCGAAGAACTCGACACCCTCGAGGCCGGGCTCGGCCTGCGGATGGTGGCGAAGGTCGCGAAGTCGTGGGGGAGCAGCCGGGTGTGGTCCGGCGGCAAGGTCGTGTGGGCGGTGCTGTCTACTGTGGACTACCGGCGCCGGTAGTCCCGTTCGGTTTCGACCTCGCCCTGCGGGGTGTGGACCACGTGGCTGACCCGGCGTTTCTTCGCGATCTGCCGCCCGGCCAGCACGGCGTCGACGCGGCGGGGGGACGTGTTGGACGCCCGGGTGCCACCCTCGAGCCGGTTCTTCCACAGCCCGTCTTCGTAGTAGGTGTGCACGTCACCCTCCGCCACGATGCCTCCCGTCACGAGCCCGAACGCGTCGAGTGCCCGGCGGAAGTACGGACAAACCTGCTCAAGCCAGGCCGAGCACCCGGATCGCGTTGTCCTTCAGGATCAGCGGCCGGACCTCGTCCTTGAGGTCGAGCGCGGCGAAGTCGGCGAGCCAGCGGTCCGGGGTGATCACCGGGAAGTCCGAGCCGAACAGGACCTTCCGCTTCAGCAGCGAGTTCGCCGCGCGGACCAGCTGCGGCGGGAAGTACTTCGGCGACCAGCCCGACAGGTCGATGTACACGTTCGCCTTGTGCGTCGCGACCGAGATCGCCTCGTCCTGCCACGGCACCGACGGGTGGGCCAGGATGATCGTCAGGCCCGGGAAGTCGGCCGCGACGTCGTCGAGCAGCATCGGGTTGGAGTAGCGCAGCTTGATGCCGTGCCCGCCGGGCAGCCCGGCGCCGATCCCGGTCTGGCCGGTGTGGAACAGCGCCGGCACGCCCAGCTCCTGGATCGCCTCGTACAGCGGGTAGAAGCGCACGTCGTTCGGTTCGAACGCCTGCAGGCTCGGGTGGAACTTGAACCCGCGCACCCCGTGCTCGCCGACCAGCCGCCGCACGCGGGTGACCGCGGCCTTGCCCGCGTGCGGGTCGACCGAGCCGAACGGGATGAGCACGTCGGCGTGCTCGGCGGCCGCGTCGGCGATCTCCTCGCTCGACAGCGCCGGGTGCCCGGTGGCGGACGGCGCTTCGACGGTGAAGACGACCGCGGCCATGTTCCGCGCCCGGTAGTGCTCGGCGATCGAGGCCACCGTCGGGGTGCGGTCCTGGTCGGCGTGGAAGTACTTCGCCGACGCGTCCAGGAGTTCCTGGTCGAGGGCGAAACAGCCGTGGCCGTCTTGCTCGACGTGGGTGTGCACGTCGATGGCGGTCAGTGCGGAAAGGTCCACGGGAAACTCCAGTCAGGGCAGGTCGGGCTGGGCGGCCTTGGCGGCGAGCAGGCGGCCGAGGACGGCGTCGCGCGCGGCGACGAGGGACTGCTGGTCGGTGCCGGCCAGCTCGGCGTCGACGCCGGCGACGAGCGTCTCGGCGAGCTCCGGCGTGAGGTGGACGCGGCCGAGGTCGCGCCACCACTCTTCGGTGGGCGGCCCGAGGTGCGCGAGGACGTGCGCGAGGCCGCCCGCGCCGCCGGAGAGGTGCTGGTTGACGAACGGCCCGAGCACCGCCCAGCGCAGCCCGGGCCCGTACGCGATCGCCGTGTCGATGTCCGCGACGGTCGCGACACCGCGTTCGACGAGGGAGTACGCCTCCTGCCAGAGCGCGGCCTGCAGCCGGTTCGCGATGTGGCCGGGCACCTCGCGCGCCAGCCGGATCGGCCGTTTCCCGACCGAGGCGTAGAAGTCCACGGCCCGGTCGACCACCTCGGGCGCGGTGTCGCGGCCGGGCACGACTTCCACGAGCGGGATCAGGTGCGGCGGGTTGAACGGGTGCCCGATGACGACCCGCTCGGGGTGGCGCGGGCAGCCGCGCGCGATGGCGCTGGGCAGCAGGCCGGACGAGCTGCTCGCCAGGACCACGTCCGGCCGCGCGGCTTCGTCGAGGACGGCGAACAGCGCGTGCTTGACGTCTTCGCGCTCCGGGCCGTTCTCCTGCACGAAGTCCGCGGCGGCCGCGGCTTCGCCGGCGTCGGCGACGAACCGCAGCCGGTCGAGCGGCGTGCCTTCCAGCGCACCGCGCAACTGTTCCTCGGCGCCGGGCGCGGGATCGGTGGCGACGACGTCGAGGCCGTGCGCGAGGAAGAGCTTCGCCCAGCTCGCGCCGATCACGCCGGTGCCGACGACGGCGACGGTGCTCATGCGGGCGCCCCGAAGTGGTCCAGCGCCGTGGGATCGGCCAGCACGTCCGCGCCGACGACGTCCTCGGGCCGGGCGCCGAGCAGGAGTTTCTTCACGGGCAGCTCCAGTTTCTTCCCGGTGCGGTTGCGCGGGATGACCGGGACGGCGGTGATCGTGTCCGGCACGTGCCGCGGCGACAGCGCGCTCTTCAACGCCGTCGCGATCTTCGTGCGCAAGGCCGTGTCCAAGTCACCGTCGCGGAGCACGACGAACAGCCGGAGGTCGCCGTTGCCGCCCGCGGGGTCTTCGAGGTGCACGACGAGCGAGTCCTCGACCTCCGGCAGCTCCTCGACGACGGCGTAGAACTCGGCGGTGCCGAGCCGGACCCCGCCGCGGTTCAAGGTGGCGTCCGAGCGGCCCGCGATGACGCAGCTGCCCTCGGGGGAGAACCGGATCCAGTCGCCGTGGCGCCAGACGCCCGGGTAGGTGTCGAAGTACGTCTCGCGGTAGCGCTCGCCGGTGTCGTCGCCCCAGAACCCGACCGGCATGGACGGCATCGGCGCGGTGATCACCAGCTCGCCCAGTTCGCCGACCACCGGGTTCCCGGCTTCGTCGAACGCCTTCGCGTCGACGCCGAGGCACGGCCCGGAGATCTCGCCGGCGACGACGGGCTGCAGCGGGCTGCCCTGGACGATCCCGCTGCAGACGTCGGTGCCGCCGCTGCCGACGTTGAGGAGTACGTCCGGCCCGAAGACGTCCCGCACCCAGTGGTAGCCCTCGGCGGGCAGCGGGCTGCCGGCCGCGCCGAGCTGCCGCAGTGCGCTCAGGTCGAACGACGCGGCCGGATCGAGACCCGCTTTGCGGCACGCCATCAGGAAACCCGGGCTCGCGCCCATGAGCGTCGCGCGGGTTTCGGCGGCCAGCCGCCACTGCCACGCCAGGTCCGGGTGCAGCGGGTTGCCGTCGACGAGCACGATCGAGGTGCCGGTGAGCAGGCCGGAGACGAGCGCGTTCCACATCATCCAGGCGGTGGTGGAGAACCACAGCATCCGGTCGCCCGGGCGCAGGTCCCAGCTGAGGCCGTGGTTCTTGAGGTGCTCCAGCAGCAGGCCGCCGTGGCCGTGCACGATCGCCTTCGGCTTCCCAGTGGTGCCGGAGGAGAACAGCACGCACAGCGGGTGCGCGAACCCGACCGGCTCGAACCCGGGCGCGCTCTCGGCGAGCAGTTCGCGCCACGCCGTCGTGCCGGGGAGGTCGTGCTCGCCGTAGGGAACGTGGACGACGTGCTCGACCGTCGGCAGGCTGGCGCGGATCGCGGCGACCTCGGCGCGGCGGTCGACGTCCTTGGCGCCGTAGCGGTACCCGGACACGGTCAGCAGCACGCGTGGCTCGATCTGGCCGAACCGGTCGACCACCGAGCGGGCGCCGAACTCCGGCGCGCAGGACGCCCAGATCGCGCCGAGGCTCGCCACGGCGAGGTAGGCGACCACGGTCTCCGGGATGTTCGGCAGGTACGCGACGACCCGGTCACCGCGCCGGACCCCGAGCCGGCGCAGCCCGGCGCGGGCGCGGGCGACCTGGTCGCGCAGCTCGCCCCAGGTCAGCTCGACGCGTTCGCGGGTCTGGGAGTACGCGATGACGGCGACGTCGTCCGTCGGGCTGCCGAGCGCGTGCTCGGCGTAGTTGAGGGTCGCGCCGGGGAACCACTCGGTGCCGGGCATCCGCGGGTCCGGGACGACGGCCGTCTCGGGCGAGTGGAAGCGGACGCCGAAGAAGTCCTTGATCGACGACCAGAAGCCGTCGAGGTCGGTGACGGACCAGCGGTGCAGCGACGCGTAGCCGTCGAACGCGTGACCGCGGTCGGCGAGCCAGGCCAGGTAGCGGTCGATCTCGGTCATCGGCCGACCTTCCCCGCCCGCTTCTCCAGGAACGCCTGCATCCGCTCCTTCGCCTCGGCGCTGCCGCCGGCGATCGCCGCCATCAGCGCTTCCATCAGGTACCCCTCGGCCGGGTTGGCCTCGGCGATGCGCGGAAGCGCCTGCAGGACGGCGAAGTTCGTGATCGGCGAGTTCGCGGCGATCTTGCGGGCCAGGTCCATGGCGTGCTCGAAGCCGTTGTCCGCGCGGTAGTGCGAGAGCCCGGCGGCGTGGCCTTCGTCGGCGTCGAGCACCCGGCCGGTGAGCATCATGTCGGTCATCCGGTGCGCGCCGATCAGCCGCGGCACCCGCACCGACGCGCCACCGCCGACGAACAGGCCGCGCTGGCCCTCCGGCAGCGCGTAGAACGCCGAGGCCTCGGCGACGCGGATGTGCGCGGCGGCCGCCAGTTCCAGGCCGCCGCCGACGACCGCGCCCTTGAGCACCGCGACCACCGGGACGCGCCCGCGTTCGAGCCGCTCGAAGGCGCGGTGCCACATCATCGAGTGCGTCAGGCCCTCGAACGCGTCGCGCTCGGTGAGCTCGGCCAGGTCGAGCCCGGCCGAGAAGTGCTCGCCCACGGCGTCGAGCACGACGGCCTTGACCCCGGCCGGCGGGGCGCCGAAGAACGTTTCGATGCCGAGCACGGTGGCGTCGTCGAGGGCGTTGCGCTTCTCGGGACGGGCCAGCCGCAGCACGGCGACCTCGTCGTGCAGCTCGAGGCGCAGGGAACTGGGCAGGAGAGGGGCGGTCATGCGGGTCCGTTCGGGAAGGCTTCGGCGGCCCGCGCGCGGAGTTCGACGCGGCGGATCTTGCCGGTGGCGTTGCGGGGCAGGGCATCGGTGAACTGGATGTGCTGGGGAACCTTGTAGCGGGCGAGGTGCTGTTCGAGGTGGGCGCGGAAGCCCGCTTCGTCGAGCCGGGATCCCGGCCGCGGGACGACGAAGGCGGCGCCGACCTCGCCCCAGCGCGCGTCGGGCACGCCCACGACCGCGCACGCGTCGACGTCGTCGAGTTGAGTGGCGACCGCTTCGACCTCGGCGGGGTAGACGTTCTCCCCGCCGGAGATGATCACGTCCTTGACCCGGTCGACGACGTGGGCCCAGCCGTCGTCGTCGACGCGGACCACGTCCCCGGTCCGGAACCAGTCGTCCGCGATGAAGCTCGCTTTCGACTCCTCCGGCCGGTTCCAGTAGCCCGCGAAGACGTGGGGGCCGCGCACCAGCAGCTCGGCGGGCGTCGCCCCGAGCGGCGCCGGGCCGAGGTCCGGGCCGAGCGCGGCGACGTCGGTGAAGAAGTGCGGCACGCCGGCCGCGACGGGATGGCTCGGCGTGCCTTCGTGGGTGGCCATCGAGACGCCCGGCGCGGCTTCGGTCATGCCGTAACCCTGCAGCAGCTGCACGCCGCGGTCGAGCCAGGCGCGGGCGACGCGCTCGGCCACCGGCGAGCCGCCGTAGAGGACGCAGGTGAGCGAGCTCAGGTCGGTGGCGTCCCAGTTTTCGTGGCGACTCAGCATGTCCAGCATCGTGGGGACGGCGGAGAAGCTCGTGATCCCGGCCGCGCCGATCCGGCCGAGGATCGCGCCCGCGTCGAACTTCGCGACCGGTTCCACGCTGCCGCCCTTGAACAGCGTCGGCAGCGTGACCTGGCCCAGCCCCACGCAGTGGAACAGCGGCGCGATGCACAACGCCTTGTCGGTGCCGAGGACGTCGAGGTGGGCCAGCTGGTTGACGGTGTTCCAGGTCAGGTTGCCGTGGGTGAGGACCGCGGCCTTCGGGCGTCCGGTGGTGCCGGAGGTGTAGAGCAGCAGGCACGGGTCTTCGAGCCGGACCCCGGTCTCCGGCGGCGGGCCACCGGCGGCGAGCTCGCTCTCGTAGTCCAGCCCGCCGGCCGGGCACGACACCGGGTCCGTCGCCAGCACGTGCCGCACCGGCAGCGGGCCGGCCGCCGCGATGAGCGCGTCGGTGTCGGGGCTGTGCACCAGGACCGAAGCGCCGCTGTCGTCGAGCATGTACCGGATTTCCGCGCCCGCGAGCCGGTAGTTGAGCGGGACGAACAGCGCGCCGCAGCGGGCGGTGGCGAAGAGCGTTTCGAAGACGGAGACGGCGTTGACGCCGAGGTAGGCCACCCGGTCGCCGGGGCGCACCCCGAGCCGGGTCAGCGCGCCGGCCAGCCGCTCGACGCGCTCGGCGAGGGCGGCGTACGTCAG
>NZ_JAAGNB010001222.1:0-4733 GCF_010550475.1 Amycolatopsis sp. SID8362 | reverse complement strand
CCCCGGCCGACAGCGAGCTATCAAGCAGCCCGCGCGCCCCGGCCGGCGGGCAAGACCACCCCGACGCGGCCGCCCGGCAAATCCCGCGAGCCGCGGGCCACCTGCGCGGGGCCGCGGCCGGCACGAGCGTACTTCCGACGCCAAGCGAGCCTCGCCAGCCGGGCACACCCCGACGGCCGGGCAATATCCCCTTCAGCGAAAGGAGGCGGACGAGCTGGCATGTAAGCCGGATCCTGTTCCCCGGTCGCCTCTCGGCTCCCGGGGCGGCGGCCATCCATCTCGGCCTGCCGTCGCCGGCAGGCTCCAGCGGCCTACCCGCAGGCTCGGACGGGCCGTCCTCGAACGCCTGCGCAGGAGCTCGTGAGCTCCCTCTTGGCCTTGCTCCGGGTGGGGTTTACCTAGCCGTCCCGGTCACCCGGGACGCTGGTGGTCTCTTACACCACCGTTTCACCCTTACCCCCGCCCGAAAGCGGGGGCGGTCTGTTTTCTGTGGCACTTTCCCGCGGGTCACCCCGGGTTGCCGTTAGCAACCACCCTGCCCTGTGGAGTCCGGACTTTCCTCGGGCCGGGTCGCCCCGGCTCGCGACCGCCCTGCCAGCTCGTCCGCAGGCTGGATGGTAGCTCAGTACCCCGCCGCCGCCTCGGTGTGGTGGCGGGCCGGCGCCGGGTGCTGGCGGGCCAGTTCGGCCGTCCAGTGCAGGACGGCGGCGGGGCTGTCGAGGCCGATCAGCCCGATCAGCTTGCCGTGGCGGACGAAGCCGGTGATCGGGCGCGTGCCGGGCACCGGCGACTCCAGCAGGACCGTGTCGGTGGCGAGCGCGGGGCGGCCGGCGACCTGGATGCGGACGCCGTGCTGTTCGGACCAGTAGCGCGGCACCGGCGTGTACGGCCGGGCGTCCCGCGGGCCGGTGAGGAGGTTCTCCGCGGCCGCGCGGCTCATCTCCACGGCGTTGAGCCAGTGTTCGTCGCGCCGCGGCGCCGGGTCGTAGCGGAGGTTGGGCCAGCGGGCGACGTCGCCGGCCGCGACGATCGTCGACGAGCCGACGACGTGGCAGGTGGGTTCGCAGACCACGCCGTCGTCGAGGGGCAGCTTGGCGCCGCGCAGCCACGACACCGCCGGCACGCTGCCGACCGCGACGACGACGCACGCGACGTCGAGCGCGCGGCCGTCGGCGAACTCGAGCCCGACGGACCGCGGCCCCGGCCGCCAGCGGCGGATCGTCGTGCCGGGTTCGAACTGGACGCCGCGAGCGGTGTGCAGCGCGGTGAGCCAGTCGCCGATGTCGGGGCCGAGGACGTCGGCCAGCAGCGGGCGCGACCGTCCGAAGAGGACGACCCCGCGGCCGGTCTCGCGGAGACTGGAAGCGACTTCGCAGCCGATGAAGCCGTCGCCGATCACCGCGACCGGGCCGGGGTTGCCGGCCAGGGCGCGCTGGAGGGCGACGGTGTCGGCGAGGGTGCGGACGACGACCACGCGCGGGTGGCCGTGCGGCGCGCCCGGCATGCGGCGGGGTTCGACGCCGGTGGCGATGATCAAGCCGTCGTAGCGGAGCTCCTCGTCGCGCAGGTGGACGACCTGCCGGTGCGGGGACAGCGCCGTGACCGGCGTGTCGAACCGCCATTCGGCGTCGACTTCGAGCGGGTCGGCGAGCAGGGTGTCGGCGCGGCTGACCGCGCCGGTGAGCAGCTGCTTGGACAGCGCCGGGCGGTGGTAGGCGATGCCGGGTTCGGCGCCGAGGACGACGACTTCGCCGTCGAACCCGAGTTCGCGCAGCCGTTCGGCGGCGCGCAGGCCGGCCAGTCCGGCTCCGGCGATGACGATGCGTTCGCTCATCTGGTCGCTCCCAGCAGGTGGATGGCGCGCATGGGACAGGCGCGCGCGGCGGCGCGGACGTTCGGGACCTCCCCGGCCTCCGGGCGTTTCTCGTACTCGAGCCGTCCGTCCTGGCCGAGCTGGAACACCTGCGGCGCCTCGCTTTGGCAGACGCCGTAGGCGTGGCAGCGGTGGCTGTCGACGTCCACACGCAGGGCCGGCGGTTCCGCTTCGGGCGGGCTGATCAGCCCGGCGCGGGCGAGCACCGAGGCGGGCAGCACCCGCAGCACCGACAGCAGCACCGGCGGGACGAGCAGGGTGATCCCGGCCAGCCAGACGACGGCGAGGTGCCCGCTCGAGACGGCGCCGAGCCAGGCGTGCACGGCGAGCAGGCCGACGGCGAGGTAGCCGGCCTGGTGGAAGCGCAGCCAGCGGGCTTCGCGCGCGCCGCGGCGCAGGCCCGCCGTCACGGACACCGCGATCACCAGCTCCAGGCCGGCGATGCCGATGGCGTGCCGCGGGACGCCGTCGTAGAACGGCAGCAGGAGGTCCGCGACGCCGAACGGGTCGTCCTCGAGGAAGAGGAACGTCAGCCCGTGCACCGTGCCGGTGGCGAGGGTGAACGCGGCGAGCAGGACGTGCCCGGTGCGCAGCGCGTCCTGGCCGCTGAACCGGCGGACCCACCCGGTGGCGGCGAGCACGCCCCAGCACAGGGTGAGGCACATGCAGACGTAGGTGAGGCGGCCGGAGAGCGCGGCCGCCTCGGCGATCCCGGTGTCGTGCGGCGACACCGGGACCAGCGCGGCTGAGGGGGACATGGGCGGCTTACCTCCGGGTGCGCGGCGGGGTCCTGCCGGGAGTTCCGAGCAGGCGGAGCAGGCCGAACGTGGCTACGGCGGCGAGGGCCACGAGAACGGCGCCGACGGCGAAGTCGCCGGCGCCGAGGGTGTCGGCTTCGGTGGCGGAAACGAGCAGGGACGTGGTCTCGGCGAGCCCGGTGCTCTCCAGGAGCGTCAGGTGCCCGAGCGCGGTGTCGACGGCGGTCTGGGCGAACGCGCGGACGTCGTCGTCGCGGGTGCCGGCGCGGACGTCGGAGGCGAGCGCGAAGAGGCTGCCGTACTCGGCGCGCAGCCGGTTGACGTAGGCCCGGTCGAACGCGTCGCCGGAGTCCGCGCCGATTTCGTCGGCCCAGGCGCGCTCCTGGGCGGTGGGTTCCCCCGGCAGGGTGATCGCGAGCCGGTCGGCGACCGCGCGCAAGGCGACGTCGAGGCGGGCCTGGTCGTCGGCGATGCGGACGGCGACGGCGCGGACCCGGCGGTTGGTGGCCCGCTCGGCGGCCAGCCTGCTCGACGGCCCGGCCCACAGCGTGTGCTGCTTCAGCCGGGTCAGCAGGGCGCGGTCGGTCTGCTGCAGTTCGCCGGCGGACGCCGGGAGCGCGCAGCCGAGCGCGAACGCGGCCGCGGCGGCCAGCAGCGCCACGAATCGGAGCGGCATCCCCGTTGTCCCTTCGCGATGGAGTCCTCACCGGGAGCTACGGGAGAAAGGTGTGTTCCGGTTCTCACCGTCACCTTTTAGTGACCTGTGACGTGCATCACAAGACACATTCTGAACCAATAGGCGGGCAAACTAATGCATATGGCCTATTAAGTGCTTTTGCGCTACGCTCCGATGGCCCCACGGTCCGCCAGTCAGGTGAGGTTGCGAGCTTTATGGAAGCACTGGGCAGAGAAAGTCGCGGCCACGTCCGCTACGCCTCGTCCGCCGTCGCGCCCGACCCGGCGGACGATCTCGTCCCGTTGCTCTACAAGGACTTCCGCGCCACCCTGTTCTCGCAGGTACTGGCCCTGACCAACCACGACCGGCAGTGGACCGAAGACGTGGTGCAGGAGACCATGATCCGCGCGTGGCAGCACTCGGACACCCTCGAACGCGAGCCCGGAATGCTGCGCGGCTGGCTGCTCACGGTGGCCCGCCGGATCGTCATCGACGGCTGGAGAAATCGCCGCGTCCGCCCGCAGGAGGTCGCTCTGGAGATCCCGGAAAACGCCGAGTCCGCCGACCGCGCGGACAGTTCGTTAGCCGCACTAACGATTACTCGGGCATTGGGAGAACTGGACGCGAAATACCAGTCGGTCATCCTCGAGACGTACCTCGCCGGAAACACCGTCCGGCGCGCGGCGGAAATTCTGGGAATTCCGGAAGGAACCGTGAAATCGCGGTTGTACACGGCGATGCGGCAATTGCGTAAGGCGCTCGGGGAAGTAGCGGTGCGATGAGGGGGAAACACCGGGACGCCGCGGCGCACGCGCTCGGCGTCCTCGACGACCCGGCGGAGTTCGAAACGCATTTGCGGGACTGCGCCCGCTGCCGGGTCGCGGTCGACGGCTTCCGGTCGGTGGGCGACGCGCTGGCGGCGGCGGACCGGCTCGGGTACCTGCCTCGCGGCGGCTCGAGCGGGCCCGGCTACCCGCTGCCCGGCGGGGGGCCGGCGGGCGGGGCGGACCGGTTCGCATCGGCTGCGTCCATCGTCTCCCCCGCTCGTGTCGTGGCCGGTACCGGCGGCGCTCCTCGGGATCTCCCCTGGTCGGCCGGTTTCCAGTAGTCTGCCCCAACCCAACATGAAAGTCCTTACGGTGGATACCGAAGTAAATCCCGAGCACCCCGTCAGCGGGGCTTCGGTACCGAAGCGTCCCGCCCCGCGGCTCCCCGGCCGCGAGCCCGAGCTCAGCCGTCTGACCAGCCTCTTCCCGGCCGCGCTGGACGGCCGGGCGGCCAGCGCGGTCCTGGTCGGCGAGTTCGGCATGGGCAAGAGCGCCACCCTGCACACCGCCGCGGCCCTGGCCGCGGACGCGGGCTTCACCGTCGCGATCGCCACCGGGTCGCGGCTGGAGAGCCACCTGGCGGGCGGGCTCGCGCGCCA
>NZ_JAAGNB010001167.1:0-5448 GCF_010550475.1 Amycolatopsis sp. SID8362 | reverse complement strand
TGGCCCGCCGCGAGCGCCGGGACGCCGAAGCGGACGCGCGGGCGGAGCTGGCGTCGGTCGCCGCGGTGCTGGCCCAGCAGATCATCGACCTGGACGGGCGGTTCGCGCGGGAGAAGGGCAAGACCAAATTCACCCGCGGCTACCGGCGCCTGGTGTCGGACTACGCGAACCTCCTGCCCCAGCTCGGCGGCGAGACGCCGGCGCTGCGCGCCCGGGCCGACGAGCTGCTGGCCCGGGCACGCAAGCTGGCCGCTCAGGTGCCGTAGCGGGATTTGACGATCGACGGCGTGTCGAGGTTGTGGCCCGCGTCCATGTTCTGGGCCAGCCGGAGGTACTGGCCCTCGGCCCACATCAGCGGGCCCGCGCTGCCGGTCGGGCGGCCGAGCCCGAAACACCCGACGTCGCCGCGGTCCCAGACCTGCTCGGGCACGAAGTACCCGTCGTTGGCCGAGTCCGCCATGGACTTGAGGTACACCGCCGCCGAACGGCCATTGGCCAGTTCGTACTGGCCGCGCTCCCCCGACAGCACCGGCCACAGCCTGCCGAACCGCTGGCTGCCGCCGGCCGGCCAGCCGCTGCAGTTCGCGGTGCTCTCGCCGTAGTTGTCGTGCGGGTAGCGGTGGAAGTAGACGTCGCCGTTGGGCAGCGTCACCTGCATCGCGGAGTTGCCGTCCGACGCCGCCGCGGTCGGGGCGACCGAGTTGGCGATGGTGCCGTCCCCGGCCGGGCGGATGCCGAGCCGCACCAGGTCGAGGAAGCCGAAGTCGGTCACGTCGTGCTCGTAGAAGCAGCCTTCGTCGAAGCAGATCGTCGCGCCGTCGTTGGGGTTCCCGGCGCGGTCGAGGCGTTCGTAGTAGGTGTGGCCGCCCCAGTAGCCGGACGTCGTGACCGTCCAGCCGGCCAGGGAGTTGCGCCACGAGTCCGCTGTGGACTCCCACGTGGCCGCGCTCGCGGTGTCGCCGTTGGCACGCGCGATCGCGCCCGCGGCGATCAGGCCGGCGATCTCGGCCGCGACCGACGACGGCGACTTGCCGTACTGCTCTTCCCACCGCTCGGTGGTGTCCGGCCCGGTCGCGGTGATGTGGTTCGCCGTCGTCTTGACCTTGGCGTAGGTCGAGGCGTCGGTGAGGCCGGTCAGCCACGCGAGCAGGATAGCGTCGGCGTCCTGGTCGAGCTGTTCGCAGCAGCCGAGCTGCTGGGCGCTCGCGCCGGCGACCCCGGAAACCGGGCTGTAGCGCGGGAACGAGCCCGCCGGGTACGTCATGCCGTCGCCGGCGGTCGGGCTGCCGATCCACTGGGAGTTCCAGAGGAACTGCGCCATCCGCTTGGCCTGGGCGCTGTCCCCCGCGGCGAGCAGACCGGTCGCCTGCTGGTAGAGGTCGCGGCCCCAGACGCGGTGGTAGCCGTCGTTGAGCTGGTCGCCGTTGGTGAAGTTGCCCCACGGCGTGGCCAGGCCGGCGACGCTCGCGCCCGGGTGCTGCTTGTCCTCGGCCGTCTTCAGCGCCATCGCGGCGACGTAGTAGGCGCGCCGCCGTTGCGTGTCGCCGGAGACGCTCGCGGGAGCGGGTTTCAGGCTGCCGACGTAGGAGTTCCAGCCGCTGCGGTAGGACGCCGAGACGCTGGAGAACCCGGTGCTCAGCGACCCGCTCGCGGCCGAGGTCGCGGCCGCCGCCGTGCTCCCGAAGCCGAGTGCGACGGTGAACGTGGTGTCCGTGCCGACCGGGATCTGTCCGCATTGGACGACGTTGCCGTTGCCCGAGACGTTGTCGAACTGGTTGTTCAGGTTCTTGTCGGCGCGCAGGTCGGCCAGGCAGTCGCTGCCCGCGCCGGTGTAGCCGTTGTCGTGCGCGGTGAAGCCGGTCGAGGCGCGCAGGGCTTGCACGACCGTGGTGGCGGTGCCGCCGAACAGCGTCTCGGTGCCGCTCGCCACGAGGCCGTTGCCGTCCCACCAGGCGTTGTCGTTCGCGCCGCCGCCTGCCATCGACGGGTTGGCCAGCAGGTAGAGCCGGTAGCTGCCACCGTCGAGGGACTGGAACCGGGTGTTCGTGACGAGCGTCGAGCGGGCCGGGTCCGTGACGTAGTCGGTGGTGATCCGGTACTTCCCGCTCTTGGCGGTGTTGGTGACGGTGTACTGCAGCGCCTTCTCGTCGGGCATCGTGACGACGTGGTTCGTGTTGTCGCGTTCCAGGTCGACGAAGGTCGAGCCGTCGGTGACGACGAACTGCATGTCCTGGGTGTTGGGGACGTCGGCGCGGGGGTAGAAGACCTCCGACGTCACGCCGTCGGCGACGGTGAACCACACCGGGCTGCCGGACGTCGTCGAGGTGCCCAGCGCGGACTTGTTGCCGGTCGCCCAGGACGCCCCGCCGCCGCAGCAGTCGGTCGCGGTGCCGCTCGCCAGGGCCGTCCCCTGGACGAGCCCGGCGAGCAGAACACCCGCTCCCGCGCAGGCCAGGACCGCTTTCCACCTGATCATTTCCGACCTCCGACGGCGTTGTCGTCAATATGTTGCGAGCCGCAACATATTGAGCCACCGACGGGTGACAAGCAATGTCCGATCAGACTGGATCGATCCAGCCCTGCGCCGGACGGCGCAGTGGCGTCACCGCTCGCTGTCGAGGTGGCCGAGCTGCGCCTCGGCGTACCGGCCACCCGACGCGGCCCCGGCCGGGACGGCGGCGTCGATCTCCGCGAGGTCGGCTTCGGTCAGTTCGACGGCTTCGGCGCCCAGTGATTCGGCGAGCCGGACGCGGGTCCGGGCACCCACCAGCGGGACGACGTCCTCCCCCTGCGCGGCGACCCAGGCGATGGCGAGCTGCGCGGTCGTCACACCCTTCGCGGCGGCGAGCTTGCCCAGCGCGTCGGTCAGCTCCAGGTTGCGGTCGAGGTGCTCGCCCTGGAACCGCGGGCTGTGGCCGCGGAAGTCGTTCGCGGTCAGTTCGCGCGACGGCGACCAGTGCCCGCTCAGCAGGCCGCGCGACAGGACGCCGTACGCGGTGACACCGATGCCGAGCTCGCGGGCGACCGGCAGGATCTCCGCCTCGATCCCGCGCGAGAGCAGCGAATACTCGATCTGCAGGTCCGAAATCGGGTGCACGGCGGCCGCCCTGCGCAAGGTCTCGGCGCCGACTTCGGAGAGCCCGATGTGCCGGACGTAGCCAGCCCGCACCAGCTCGGCCAGCGCGCCGATCTGGTCCTCGATCGGCACCGCCGGGTCGAGCCGGGCCGGGCGGTAGACGTCGACGTGGTCGGTGCCGAGGCGGCGCAGGCTGTAGGCGAGGAACGTCTTGATGGCCTCCGGGCGGCTGTCGTAGCCGAGCCAGCTGCCGTCCGGGCCGCGCAGCGCGCCGAACTTCACGCTGATCACGGCCCGTTCGCGGGCGCGGCCGCGCAGCGCGTCGCGGAGCAGCAGTTCGTTGTGGCCCATGCCGTAGAAGTCCCCGGTGTCGAGCAGGGTGACCCCGGCGTCGAGGGCGGCGTGGACCGTGGCGACCGACTCGGTTTCGTCGGCCGGGCCGTACAGGTCGGACATGCCCATCAGGCCGAGGCCGAGGGCGGAGACGGCCGGACCGGTCCGGCCGAGGGTGCGGGTACGCATGGATGACCACTCCTGTTTCCGTTGATACTCGACTCAACGTATCACCGATACCGAAGTAGTGCTACCGCAGTTTTGTTACCATTGGAATCATGGTGACGAAGACGGCGACCAGCCCGGCGGCGGAGACCCGCGAACGGATCCTCCGAGCGGCGGCCGAACTGCTGGCGGCGGAGGGCCGCGACGGCCTCTCGACCCGCGCGGTCAGCGCGGCGGCCGGCGTCCAGCCCCCGGCGCTGTACCGGCTCTTCGGCGACAAGGACGGCCTCCTCGACGCCGTCGCGGCGTACGGCTTCGACGAGTACCTGACCAGCAAGCGCGCGATGGGTTCGACCGGGGACGCGGTCGAGGACCTCCGCCGCGGCTGGGACCTGCACCAGGAGTTCGGGCTGTCCCGCCCGGAGTTCTACGTGCTCATGTACGGCGACGCCCGCCAGGGCCGCACGTCGCCGGCCGCGCGCGAGGCCGAAGCGATGCTGCGCGAGATCATCGAGCGCGTCGCGGCGGCGGGCCGGTTGCGGGTGAGCGTCGAGCGCGCGGTGCGGCTGGTGCACGCGACCGGGATGGGCGTCGTGCTGTCGCTGATCGCGACGCCCGAGGCCGAGCGCGACCTCGAGCTTTCCGCGACGGCGCGGGAGACGGTGCTGAGCCGGATCCTGACCGACGCCCCTGAGCCGGTGGGTTCGGCTTTGCCGGAGCGGGCGATCGCGCTGCGCGCCGGTCTCGCCGAGGCCACCACGCTCAGCGACGCCGAGCGGGTGCTGCTGGCGGAGTGGCTGGACCGCATCGCCGACTCCTGAGCCGTGTGGCGAAGGTCTTGAATGAGTCATTCAGGACCGCTGAAGACATGAATGACTCATTCAAGACGCTGGAGGCGGGTCAGCGCGCCAAGTGATCTCCTACGACCCGCCGAGCCAGCCACCGCACGCCGGCTACCGGGCCAGGCGGCCGGCCGCGACCCGCCGAGTCAGGCGGCCACCCAGCGCGACTTACCTGGCCAAGTGATCGCCCGCGACCCGCCGCCCCAGCCGGCGCAGCAACGACGCCGCCTCCGCCATGCAGCGGGCCGGGTCCGGCTCCACGTCCGTCAGCGCGTACGCCCCCGAGATCCCCGCCCCCGCCAGCTCCGACGCCGACAGCAGACACCTCCCGGAAACCGCGACGCACGGGATCCCCGCGGCCGCCGCCGCCCGCGCCACTCCGGCTGGTGCCTTGCCGGACAGCGTCTGCCGGTCCAGCGACCCCTCCCCGGTCACCACCAGCGAAGCCCCGGCCAGCGCGGACTCGAACCCGAGCAGCTCCAGCAACAACGAGATCCCCGGCCGCATCCGCGCGCCCAGCACCGCCATCGCCGCGAACCCCACTCCCCCGGCGGCCCCCGCCCCGGGCCGGTCCGCGAACTCCGGCCCGGCGATCGACGCCCAATGCCGCAGCGCCGAATCGAGCGTCTCGACGTCCGCCGGCGAGGCGCCTTTTTGCGGCCCATAAACAAAAGCAGCCCCGGACGGCCCATAGAGCGGATTGTCCACATCGCTCGCCAGCTCGATGTCCACTCTGGACAGACCCGACACGTCCAAAGAGGCCAGCCGCGCCAAGGCCGCACCGCCGAACGGAAGTTCACGCCCCGAGGAGTCCAAGAGCCGCGCACCCAACGCGGTCAGCAAGCCCGCACCGCCGTCGGTGCACGCGCTGCCGCCCACGCCGAGCACGATCCGGCGGCACCCAGCGGCCACCGCCGCCGCGATGACGTCGCCCGTTCCCACGCTCGTCGCCGTGAGCGGCGCCGGCGACGAAGGCAACCGGTGCAGCCCCGACGCCTCCGCCAGCTCGACCACCGCCGTGTCCCCGCGAAC
>NZ_JAAGNB010001118.1:0-5956 GCF_010550475.1 Amycolatopsis sp. SID8362 | reverse complement strand
CTCGGCACCAGCGGCACGGTGTTCGGCGTCGCCGAGACCGGCGCGGCCGACGCCACCGGAGAGGTCGCCGGGTTCGCCGACGCCACCGGCCGGTTCCTGCCGCTGGCCTGCACCCTCAACGCCGCCCGCGTCCTCACCGCGACGGCGTCGATGCTCGGCGCGACGCTGAGCGAGTTCGACCGGCTCGCCCTGGCCGGCGAGCCCGGCGCCGAGGGCCTGACGTTCCTGCCCTACCTGGACGGCGAGCGCACCCCGAACCTGCCGGGCGCCACCGGCTCGCTCAGCGGCCTGACCAGGGCGAACATGACCCCACAGAACCTCGCGCGCAGTGCCGTCGAAGGCATGCTCTGCGGCCTCGCCGCCGGCCTCGACGCGGTCCGTGCGCACGGTCTCGACGTCCGCCGCGTGCTGCTGATCGGCGGCGGCGCGCAGTCGGCCGCCGTCCGCGCGGTGGCGCCGCTCGTGTTCGGCGTGCCCGTGCAGCTGCCCGAAGTCGCCGAGTACGTCGCCATCGGGGCGGCGCGGCAGGCAGCGTGGGCCCTGGCTTCCAGTGCGGAACCCCCGTCCTGGCAGGAAAACAAGAAAGCGCTCGAGCTGGACGAGCCGACCGAGGCGCAGCGCGCCGAGGGCCACCGGATCCAGCAGCGCCACCTCGAAGCCCGCGAAGCGGCGTACGGGGTCCGGCGGAATCTCGGAGAGGACTGACCGATGGCTTCCATCACCTACGACAAGGCGACCCGGCGCTACGCCGGTTCGGAGCGCCCCGCGGTCGACGCGCTGGACCTGGAGATCGCCGACGGCGAGTTCCTGGTGCTGGTCGGCCCGTCCGGCTGCGGCAAGTCGACCAGCCTGCGCATGCTCGCCGGCCTCGAGGACATCGACGAAGGCGCCGTCTGGATCGGCGACCGCGACGTCACCCAGCTGCCGCCGCGCTCGCGCGACATCGCGATGGTGTTCCAGAACTACGCGCTGTACCCGCACATGACGGTCGCGCAGAACATGGGCTTCGCGCTGAAGATCGCCGGCCGCCCCGCGTCCGAGATCAAGCAGAAGGTCCTGGAGGCCGCGAAGCTGCTGGACATCGAGCAGTACCTCGACCGCAAGCCGAAGGCGCTCTCCGGCGGTCAGCGCCAGCGCGTCGCGATGGGCCGCGCGATCGTCCGTGAGCCGCAGGTCTTCCTGATGGACGAGCCGCTGTCGAACCTGGACGCGAAGCTGCGTGTCTCGACGCGCACGCAGATCGCCGCGCTGCAGCGCCGCCTCGGCGTCACGACCGTGTACGTCACGCACGACCAGGTCGAGGCCATGACGATGGGTGACCGCGTCGCGGTGCTGTCGGACGGCCTGCTGCAGCAGTGCGACACCCCGCGCGCCCTGTACGACAAGCCCGCAAACGCTTTCGTCGCCGGGTTCATCGGCTCGCCCGCGATGAACCTCGTCACCGCGAAGCTCACCGCCGACGGTGCCGAGGTGGGTGGCGCGCGCGTGCCGCTGACCCGCGAGACCATCGCCGCCGCCGACGGCGACACCGTGACCCTCGGCTTCCGGCCGGAGGCCCTCGAGGTCGCCACCAGCGAGGACGGCACCCTGCCGGTCAAGGTGGACCTGGTCGAGGAGCTCGGCTCGGACGCCTACGTCTACGGCAAGCTCGCCGAGACCGACGCCGACGACAACAAGTCCAACGTCGTCGCCCGCGTCGACCCGCGCACGCCGCCCGCCATGGGCGACACCCTCCACCTGCGGATCCGCCCCGACGCGCTGCACGTGTTCTCCACCACGTCCGGGCTGCGCCTGCCCTGACCTCGGGTCATGGGAAACTGGAGGGCGTTATGACCTCCAGTTTCCCCCGGGCGCAGGTCGACATCGACCTCGACGCGATCCGCCACAACCTCACCCTGCTGGGCGCCCGCGCGCCCGGCGCCGAGGTGATGGCCGTAGTGAAGGCCGATGCCTACGGCCACGGCGCGCTGCCGGTCGCGCGCGCCGCGGTCGAGGCCGGCGCGAGCTGGCTCGGCACCTGCTCGCTCGGCGAAGCCCTCGCCCTGCGTGCGGCCGGGATCACCACCCGCCTGTTCAGCTGGCTGGACACCCCGGACGTCGACTTCGCGCCCGGCGTCGAAAACGACATCGACCTCGCCGCCAGCTCGATGGGTGAGCTACGCCGCATCGCCGCCGCGGCGAAACCGGGTACCCCGGCTCGTGTGCACCTCAAAATCGACACCGGGCTCTCGCGCAACGGCTGCCCGCCCGCCGCGTGGGCCGAGCTGGTCGAAGCGGCGGCCGCCGAACCGCGGGTCGAAGTCGTCGCGATCTGGTCCCACCTCGCGTGCGCGGACGAGCCCGAGCACCCCTCGATCGACATGCAGGCCAAGCGGTTCGCCGAGGCCTACGACGCCGCCCGCGCCGCCGGGCTCGACCCGAAGCGGCACCTGGCGAACTCCGCGGCCCTGCTCACCCGGCCGGACCTGCACTTCGACCTCGTCCGGCCCGGCATCGCGATGTACGGGCTCAACCCGGTCCCGCAGGCCGAAGACCTGCGCCCGGCCATGACGTTCCGGTCCGCGGTCGCGCTGGTCAAGCGCGTGGAAGCCGGCGAATCGGTGTCCTACGGGCACACCTGGACCACGCCGCGCGACACGAACCTGGCGCTGGTGCCGACCGGGTACGCCGATGGCGTCCCGCGGTCGCTGTCGGGCCGGATGGACGTGTGGCTCGGCGGGCAGCGGCGGCCGGTGGCCGGCCGCGTCTGCATGGACCAGCTCGTCGTCGACTGCGGTGACTACGAGCCGTCCGCCGGCGACGAGGTCGTGCTCTTCGGTCAGGGGACGCAGGGCGAGCCGACGGCCCGGGAATGGGCCGACAAGCTGGGCACCATCGACTACGAGATCGTCACCTCGATGTACCGCCCGCGGGTGCGGCGCCGGTATCTGGGGGAGCGCTCGTGACACCTTCACGTCGACTGCTGGCCATCGCCGGCGGGGTGGGGGCCGTGGCCACGGGGACCGCTGCCGCCGCTATCGCCGTCGCCGCGCAGCAGCGGCGGCACAGTGAGGATCCGTACGTGGACGAGCCGCTGGGGGAGCTGAAGCCGGACCGCACTTCCACGGTCGCGGCCGAGGACGGCACGCCGCTTTCGGTCGAGGAGATCGACCCGGAAGACGGCGGGGAACCGGAACTGACCGTCGTGGGCGTCCACGGCTTCGCGCTTTCGCGGCGCTGCTGGCACTTCCAGCGCCGCGACCTCGCGTCGCTGCGGCTGCCCCGCGTGCGGCAGGTGTACTACGACCACCGCAGCCACGGCCTGTCCGGCGCGGCCTCCGCGGAGACGTCGACGATCGAGCAGCTGGCGCGGGACCTCGACTGCGTGCTGCGGTCCGTGGTGCCCGACGGGCCCATCGTGCTGATGGGGCACTCGATGGGCGGCATGGTGATCATGGAGCTGGCCGCCGAGTTCCCCGAGCTCTTCGAAGACCGCGTCTGCGGCGTCGCGTTCATCGCGACGGCGGCGGGCGAAGTGGGCGCACGCGGGTTGCCGCGTTCGCTGCTCTCGAAGTACAACCCGCTGACGCGCGCCGCCGGCGGCCTCGCCGGCTGGCAGCCCGGGCTGGTGGAGTTCGTCCGCGCGGCCGGCGGCCAGCTGACGCGGCAGGCCGTGCGCCGGCTGGCGTTCGGCAGCCGGGACGTCGCGCCCCGGCTCGTCGACTTCATGCTCGAAATGCTGGAAGTGACGCCGGTGCGCGGGCTCGTCAACTTCGTCGACACCCTCGGCAGCCACAACCGGTACGCCGCGCTCGCCGGCCTGAAGCACGCGGAAGTGCTGGTCATCGGCGGCGATTCGGACCGGTTCACGCCGTTCGCGCACGCCGAGCGGATCGCGGCCGAGCTGCCCGACGCGGAGCTGGTGCGCGTCCGCGGCGCCGGCCACATGGTCCAGCTCGAGCAGCCCGAGCTGGTCAACAGCCATCTGATCGATCTCCTGCAACGCTGTTCCGGTGTGGACGGCGAAAACTCGTCCCGGCGAACCTGGTGGTGGCAGCGTTGAGTTTCGTTTTTCCCACGCCCGAAGAGACCATGGACTTCGGGCGCGCCCTCGGCCGCGCGTTGCGCGCGGGCGACCTGGTGCTGCTCGCGGGCCCGCTCGGCGCGGGCAAGACGACGCTGACCCGCGGCATCGCCGACGGCCTCGGCGTCGGCGGCCGGGTCAGCTCCCCGACGTTCGTCCTGGCCCGCGTCCACCCGGCCGGCGCGCCGGGCGTGCCCTTGGTGCACGTCGACGCGTACCGCCTGGGCGGCGACCTCTCCCAGCTCGACGACCTCGACCTGGACACGGACCTGGAGCGCTCGGCCATCGTGGTCGAGTGGGGCGAGGGATCCGCGGAGCGCCTTTCGGACGACTACCTGGTGGTCAGGCTGGACCGCCGCGAGGACGACGTCCGCGAGATCACCCTCGAACCGCACGGCACCTGGGCCGAGCGCCTCCCGGAGCTGGTGCGGGCGTAGCGCCGGCTGCTCAGCCGCCGTTGGACGGCTGGTAGGCCGGTGCCCGGAACGCCCTGGTGCCGGCGCCCGCGATCTTGTCGACCGCGCGCAGGAACTTCGGCCCCATCTTCGCGCTCGCCTGCCGGACCGGGTGCGTGGCCCCGAAGTCCTCCGGGTTCGCCTGGCCGTGCGCGAACATCGAGTAGATCAGCACCGGCTTGCCCACGGCGTCGAACATGATCCCCGCCTCGTTGCGGCCGTCGTTCAGCCAGCCCGCCTTCGTGGCGATCCTCGCCCGGTCGCCGGACGACATCTCACGGCGGACACCGTCGGTGAACGCCACCTGCGACCGCAGGATGGACAGCAGGTACTCCGTCGACGCCGGGCTCAGCAAGGTGCCCGCGACCAGCGCCTTCAGCAGGTCGTGGGTCTCGCGCGGAGTGGTCTGGCCGAGGAAGTAGCGGTTCGGGTTGGCCACCGGCGTGACCTGGGTCTTGGGGAAGCCCTTGGTCACCAGGATCTGGTTGATCTCGGCCGCCGGAACCACGAGCCCCACCAGCCGGACGCACGTGTCGTCCGAAACAGTGAGGAACAGCGACAGGACGTGGCCCAGCGTGAACGCGCTCGGGTACGCCTTGTCCAGGATGATGATGCCGTCGCCACCCGGCACGACGATGCTCTCCGGCACCTGGACCTGCTGGTCCAGGGTGAGCAGGCCACGGTCGATCTTGTCCATCAAGGTGACCGCGACGGCCACCTTGTTGACGCTGTACGCCTCGACGATCTCGTCGGACGCCACGTCGACGGCCACTCCGTCGGCCACGCTGATGTAGGAGTTCCAGATGCCGCCTGCCTCGGCGGCCGCGTCGTCGTAGACGCGCTTCACCTTCTGCCTGGCCCGGTCCGGTGTGGCCGGGCTGGCCTCGATGTCTGCTTCCTGCGCGAACGCGGGAGAGCCGGTCAGAACGCTTCCGGCGACGACAGCGGTCCCCAAGCCGAACGCCGCTCGCCTGTTGAGTCGGTACCCCATCGCAAGATCCAACCACGGATGGACCCGCCAAGACCTCGTGAGTGTTTAGTCGGGTTCTAACCCGACTAAACACTCACGAGGGCTTGACCACCGCCCGCGCCACCCCCAGGTCCACCAGGTCCTGGGGCCGCAGGTGCAGCCGGTTCGCGATGTCCGGGACCTCCGCCGCCGGTCGCTTGAGGATCGCCGCCGCGGCTTCCGGGGACGTCACCGAGAAGTACGCGTCCGGTGTCACCCACGTCGACTCCGCCGCGGCGAACGCCAGTGCGCCGCCCGAGCCGCCTTCGCCGATCACCAGCGTCGTCACCGGGATCGCCGCCGTCGCGACAGCTTCGAACATCGCCGCGATCGCCGCGCCCGCGCCCGCCTGCTCGGCGGCCGCGTCGTTGGCCGCGCCCGGGGTGTCGACCAGCGTCAGGACCGGGAAGCCCAGCCGCGACGCCAGCC
>NZ_JAAGNB010001066.1:0-5618 GCF_010550475.1 Amycolatopsis sp. SID8362 | reverse complement strand
AGGCCCGCGGTGGGCAGCCCCGCCGTCGGCAGGCCGCTGGCGAGCCCGGTCAGCGACGGCAGCTCGCCGGCACCCAGCTCCGAACCCTGGACCGGGTTCGCGATCGCGTCGGCCGCGTCCGTGGCCTCCCCGTTGATGCTGGTCATGTCGGTCGCGTCGGCGGTGGCCACGCCGAGCAGCTCCAGGGGCACCCCGAAGATCTGCACCGGCGCCACGATGTCGTGGTAGAAGTTGTAGCCCGACAGGCTGGACCCGTCGCCCTCGGTGGTCGGCTCGCCGCCGTTCTCCGTGGTCAGCGTGTTGTCGCCGACGGCGTGCGCGACGCCGCCCACGGCCACCGAGTCGCCGAACAGCTGCGCGATCGCCGTGGCCGGGATGTCGAGGATGTTGCCGGAGATGGCGCCCTCGACACCGGAGGTGGTGTCGTCGCCCGCGTTCTTGACCGAGGTCATGCTGACGCCGGTGCCGGTCGCGACACCCGCGGCGCTGACCGCGTCACCGAAGACCTGCACCACCGGCAGCGCGTCCGCGCCGACGATGTTGCCGGCCACCGCGCCACCGTCGCCGTTGGTGGTGGCGTCGCCGCCGGCCACCGAGCTGGTGTCGTTGGTGCCCAGGCCGTGGCCCAGGGCCGCACCCGCGACGCCGTCGCTGAAGACCTGCGCGACGCCGGCGACCGGCGCCTTCACGATGTTGCCGGCGAGCGCGCCGTCCTGCCCGTCGGTGAGGGCGTCGCCGCCCGCCGAGGAGTCGGTGATGTTGTCGTTCTCACCGGTGCCGATGCCCGCGAGGGCGGCACCGCTGCCGGCGGCCAGCACCGGGAGCGAGACCGGGGCCTCGATGATGTTGCCGGCGCCGGCGCCCGCGGGGCCGTTCGCCGTGACGTCGCCGCCCGCGTTGGACGTCGTGTCGGTCGAGCCCTTGCCGTGGCCCTGGCCGACGAACGCGCCGCCGATGTTGGCGACCTGCACCGGCAGCGAAGCCGGCACGGTGCCCAGGTTGGAGCTCAGGAAGCCGTTGTCGTCGTGGGTGGAGCCACCGCCGCCACCGGAGACGACCTTGGTCTCCTCGGCCGAGCCGGAGCCCTGGCCGATGAACGAGCCGCCCACGCCGAAGACCTCGGCGGGCACGCCGACCGGCACCTGGACGACGTTGCCCGAGCCGGACGAGTCGTTGCCCTGCGTGCCGTCGTACGCCCCGGCGGTGACCGTCTTGTCCTCGGTCGCCGTGCCGGACGCGTTGCCGATGTGGCTGCCGCCGATGCCGAAGACCTCGGGCGCGCCCGCGGTCTGGGTGTTGACGATGTTGCCACCCAGCACGGAGTCGTTGCCCCGGGTGTAGCTGCCGTTGCCCGCGTTGGCATCGGTGGTGTTGTCGTGCGCGGCGTTGGCCTGGCCGATGTAGGTGCCACCGATGCCGAAGGCCTCGACCGGCAGCGCGACCGACGGGTTCAGGACGTTGCCCGAGCCGCTCGCGTTGTCGCCGGCGGTCTTGACGAAGCCGCCCGAGTCGACCGTGCTGGAGGAGCTGCCGGTCTCGGGGATGCCCGCGGAGGCGTTGCCGATCCACGAACCCGCGACACCCGCGACGTTCGCGATCGGGGACAGCGAGGCCGCCCCGCCGTTGCCGGACAGGAACGAGTCGTTGCCGCTCGTCTCGAGGTAGGTCGGGATGCCGAGGCTGCCCTCGCGCGTGGCCCCGGCCGTGGCGTCGGCGGAGGTGTTGCAGCCGTCGGAGTTCGACAGCGAGCCCCACACGGCGCCCGAGTTGCAGTTGAACTTGACCGGCAGGGCGATCGGCGCGCCGACCACGTTGCCCGATCCGGCGCTGTTGTCGCCGGAACTGAACAGCGAGCCGCCGGAGGTGGCGACCGTGTCGGCCGAGTAGCCGTGGCTCTGGCCGTTGCCGAGCAGGTACGACGCGGCGTTGCCGGTCACCTGCACCGGGGTGGCGAACTGGCCGGCCACCACGTTGCCGGAGAGGGCCGAGCCGTCGCCGTTGGTGTCGACGTTCCCGGTCTCGGTGGTGCTCTGGCTGGCCGACCCACCGTTCACGCGGCCGGTGCCGCCGGCGACGCCGCCGCCGTTCCCGGCGATCTGGACGGGGAGCGCCCAGTCGAGGGCGACCGCGTTGCCCGCGAGGCTCGAGCCCTCACCGGTGGTCGCGATGTCCTGGTTGTGCTCCCAGGTCTGGGTGTGGTCGCCGCCCTGGACGGTCGCGTCGCCGAGCACACCGACCGCGTTGTCCACGATCTGGATCGGGACGACGACGTCGCCGGTGACCTTGTTGCCCTTGAGGTTGTTGTGGCTCGGGGTGAAGGCGCCCGCGCCGTCGGCCTTGGTGACACCGCCGAGGGTGCTCTGGCTGACCGGGCTCGCTTCGTCGAGCTGCTTCGCCGCTTCGTTCGCCGCGTTGGTGACCGGCTTGGTGCTCAGCTCCGTCTGCCCGGCGGGCAGGTCCAGCTGGCCGAAGGGGGTCCCGACCGCGTTGTTGGCCTCCTGGATGGGGACCGTCACGTTGAGGTCGAGCGGGGACGCCGGGGCGTCCGGGTTGACGTTCTCGTCGGCCGAGGCGATGCCGGTACCCAGCATCAGCAACCCACCCGTGACAAGTGCGGTCTGGAGTCCGCGCTTTGCCCACGTCTGCATGGGGTTTTTCTCCTTTATTTCGGGTTCCCTTGCGGGTTCATGGCGATGCGTCGAAGTGCATCGAGGGGGAAGGAACTTCTTGCGGGCGCACAAAAGCGCACCGCCGTGTCACGGGTATCTCGCGGACGCGGGCGCCGTCAGCTGAAGACGGACTTGGGCGCGTCAGCTACCCGTGAAGGGAGGTGTTCAGTCAGGAGTGACACCGGGCTGCTCGCCCGGGGTGCGCATCGCGGTGCGCAGGCCGGCGCGGCTCATGGCCGCGACGGCGGAGTCGACGGCTTCGGTCGTCCAGAAGGGGACGCCGAAGTTGAGGCCGTCGAGGTGACCACCGGGAGCAGTGCTGCCACCCGGGGCGGTGGGGACGGACGGCGCAACCGGGAGCTGCGCCGGGGTCAGCGGCGACGGCAGGTCACGGTGGGAATCGCGGGACTCGCCCGCCGCACCGGTGACGTCGTCGTGCTGAAGACCCGTCGGCGTCGCGACTCGCGACGCGGCGGGGAGCTGGACGGTCGTGACGGCGACCGGTTCCGTGGCCTGGGCGACGGCGGTGGTCACCGGCTCCTGCTCGACCGGGGCGATCCCCGGGAGCGGGACCAGGTCACCGTGGCCGGCCGGGTCGAGCAGCTGCAGCACGTCGTGCGCCGGCTCGGGGGTGAAGGTCTGCTCGAGGACCTGGCGGGTGTCCTGCGGCTCGCGGACGATGTGCTCGACCGCGCCGAGGGTGCGCTGCGCCGGGCTCACGACGGCTTCGTGGGCGAGGTCCGAAACCGAGTCGCTGACGCGGTCGGAGACCTCGTGCCCGAGGACGCGGGCGCACGGCTCGCTCCACGCCGTGGCGTCCTGCGCGCAGCTCGCGGTGGAGACGTCCTTCGCCGCGTCCGTCGCGCCGGTGTTCACGTCGCCGAGGCTGCCGCTCGCGGCCTCCGTGATCGGGGAGGTGCCCACCTCGACGGTGTCCGCGGAAGCGGTCGCGCCGGAGACGAGCCACGCGGCGGCGGTGCCGGCCACGGCCCCGCCGAGCACGAGGAGCGCACGCGACACGAAGCGGCGGGTGCGCTTGGCGCCCTGCCCCTCGTTCGTCGCGTGGTCGGCCACTGGTGCGTCTCCTGGTGCTCGGGGGAAGTCCGGCGAAGTGCCGTTGCGAGAGCGACCTAATCAAATCCGCGACGCCGCTCGCATCCTCGACACGACTTGATGCCCCCATCGTGTGAAGAACACAGCGTGCGATCGGGTCTCACGGCGGGTGATCACGGCTGGCCGGTCAGCGTGTCGGACTCGGCTCTCGGAAAGCGCCCGAATCGGACGGTGTTGCCAGTACGGTGAGCCGGTGAGCCACGCGCGACGCGAAGACCCGTTCCTGCCGGAGCACGAGGACATCACCGGGCTGATCCCCCGGGGCCTGCGCATCAGCGCGGCGTTGGCGTGGCGGTTCATCGTGGTGATCGCCGCGTTGTACGCCGTGGTCTGGGTGATCGGCTACCTCTCGGTGGTCGTCATCCCGCTGTCCATCGCCCTGCTGGTTTCGGCGCTCCTCGCGCCGGCGGTGCAGAAGCTGGTGGCGGTGCGGTTCCCGCGGGGGCTGGCGACGGCGATCGTGCTGATCGCCGGGCTGGCCGTGCTGGGCGGGCTGCTGACGTTCGTCATCACGCAGTTCTCCTCCGGCCTCCCGCAGCTGCAGCAGCAGGTGAACGCGAGCCTCGACCAGATCAAGAACTGGCTCCTCAACGGGCCGCCGCACCTGCGCCAGGAGCAGATCCAGGACTTCATCAACCAGGCGATCGGGTTCATCCAGAACAACCAGGCGTCCATCACGACGACCGCGCTGACCACGGCGAGCACAGTCGGCGAGATCCTCACCGGCTTCCTGCTGACGCTGTTCATCACGATCTTCTTCCTCAGCGGCGGCGACGGCATCTGGACGTTCCTCGTCCGCGGGGTGCCCAGCCGGGTGCGCGCCCGGGTCGACGTCGCCGGCCGCCGCGGGTTCGCGTCGCTGGTCAGCTACGTGCGGGCGACGGCGGCGGTCGCCGTGGTCGACGCCGTCGGCATCGGCGTCGGCCTGTGGATCATGGGTGTCCCGCTGGTGATCCCGCTGGCGACGCTGGTGTTCATCGGCGCGTTCATCCCGATCATCGGCGCGGTGATCACCGGCGGCGTCGCGGTGCTGATCGCGCTGGTGACGAACGGCTTCATCGGCGCGGTGATCGTGCTGGGCATCGTGATCGGCGTGATGCAGCTGGAAAGCCACATCCTGCAGCCGCTGCTGCTCGGGCGGGCGGTGAAGCTGCACCCGCTGGCCGTGGTGCTCGCCATCACCGCCGGCCTGGTCGCGGGCGGGATCGCCGGCGCGCTGCTGGCCGTGCCGCTGCTCGCGGTGCTCAACGCCGGCGTCCGGTCGCTGCTGCACGAGACCAACCCGGACCCGGCCGACGTGGACGTCCTCAAGGACCAGGCTGCGCAGCCGAACGACGCCGAGCCCGGCGGGCCGAAGGCCGAAATCGCGACACGCGGCGAGGAGGAAGCCGACGCGTCACCGGCCGAGCCGCCGAAGCGCGACGAAGCCGGAAAGCCGTGACCGTCGCGCCGACCCCCGACCCGATCACGCCCATGTGGCGGGGCGTGATCGCGTTCCGCTGGCTCACCTGGGCGTTCGCCTGCGGCACCGTGATCGTCCAGAGCGGGCACTACCAGCGCGAGTGGCTGGCGTGGTCGATCGTCGGCGTGATGGCGCTGTGGTCGGTCGTCAGCAGCTTCCTCTACCTGCGCGAGCGAACGCGGCCGCCGGCGCTGGTCGTCTTCGACCTGGTGCTCACGACGGCGTTGCTGCTGACCTCGCCGTGGGTGCTCAGCGACGCGCAGTTCGCCTTGAACGTCCCGCTCATCACCACGGTCTGGGCGGCCGTGCCGCCGGTCGCCGCGGGCGCCCGCTTCGGCGCGGGCGGTGGCGTGCTGGCCGGGCTGGTCGTCGGC
>NZ_JAAGNB010001018.1:0-4685 GCF_010550475.1 Amycolatopsis sp. SID8362 | reverse complement strand
AGCTGGTGCCGCGGGTGGAGCGCGAGGCGGCGTCCGCGCTGGTCCGGCTGCCGGACCTGGTGCCGCTGGTGATCCTGCGCGGCAGCGGCGACAGCACCCGGGCGCTCGCCACCGAGGCGGCGGTCCACGGCGTGCGCACGCTCGCCCACGCCGACGGGGGCGGCGTCCTGTACGTCGACCGCGGCGCCGACGTCACCAAGGCGCGTGACCTGGTCTTCAACAGCCTCGACCGGCTCGGGGTCTGCAACCGGCTGAACCTGCTGCTGATCCACGAGGACATCCACGACGAGGTCTGGCCGTCGATCTCCGAGGCGCTGGCCGAGCGGGGCGTCACGCCGTCGCTGGCCCCGCACGAGCACGCCATCGGCTACGAGTGGGCGCTGGACTCCGACCGGGAGGCGACCGTCACGGTGGCCAAGGTCGGCGCGCTCGCCGACGCGGTCGGGATCGCCAACGAGCAGACGTCGGGCCTGGCGGCGGGCATCGCCACCGAGGACGAGTCGGCCGCCGACGCGTTCTTCGACGGCTACACCGGCACCGGCGTCTTCTGGAACGCCCCGACCCGCCTCCTCGACGGCTTCAAGATGCTGGCGGTCCCGGAGACCGGCATCAACCTGGACAAGGTCCCCGGTCCCCGCGGTCCGGTGACGTACACGGACCTCTACGTCCGCCAGTACGCGGTCCTCCCGGCCTGACGATGCGGCTGCCGATCGACGTGCCGGGCGACGTCCGGCGCGCGGACCTGATCCGCGTCGAAGGCGACCGGGAGTGGGAACGGTGGACCACCGTTCCCGGGCCCGTCCTCGAGTCGGTGACGGGCGCGGACGCGACAGCGCTCGTCGGGCTCGTCGCCGACCTCCCGGACGCCGACATGATGCGGTGCTACCACCCGGTGTACGCGCTCCGGGCGCACGGCGCGGAAGGCGTCCTCTTCGAGCTCGCCTTCTGCTTCCGCTGCCACAACGCGCTGGGTTTCGCCGGCGGCGCCCAGACCGGCCTCGAAGGGTTCGACGCCGACTCACCGGCCGGGCAGGAGCTGCTCGGCCGGTTCCGGGCCGCGGACCCTAACGCGGCGGGACGTGCGCCAGCTTCTTCAGCTCCTTGACGGTTTCCGTCACGTTGGCCAGGAGTTCCGTCCGGTCGTCCTGGTCGGCGGCGTGGCGGTAGATGGCGGTCGGGCCGTCGCTGATCGCGATCGCCGCGACCAGGCGGCCTTCGGGGTCGCGGGTGAGCCCGGTGGTCACCGACACTTCCCGGCCGACCGTGTCGACCGTGGTGAGCGTCCGCTCCTTGTACCAGCCTCGCGTCGTCATGTTCCGCAGCTCCGGGGGATGGGCTCGACAGGGATACGTCGTAGGACGCCCGGGCGGCCGAAGGCGTTACGGCATACTGGGCCGGGTGATCTCCCGGCCGCACGTCCTGCTGTCCGCCGCGCAGTCGCTCGACGGCTACCTCGACGACACCTCGCCCGAGCGGCTCGTGCTGTCCACTGAGGACGATTTCGCCGTCGTGGACCGGTTGCGGGCCGAGGCGGACGCGATCTTCGTCGGGGCCGGGACAGTGCGGGCCGACAACCCGCGGCTGCTCGTCCGCTCGCCCGAGCTGCGGCGGCAGCGGCTGGACCGGGGAAAGCCCGAGCAGCCCGTCAAAGTCACCGTGACCACCCGCGGGCTCGACCCGGACGCGCGGTTTTTCACCGTGGGGGACAGCGAAAAGATCGTCTACGCCCCGCCGGGTGCGGCCGACGACCTGAAGGGCGTCGCCACCGTCGTGGACGCCGGGAGCCCGCCCGACTTCGGCCGCGTCCTCGACGACCTCGGGCAGCGCGGCATCGAAAACCTGCTGGTCGAAGGCGGCGGCGGGATCCACACCCGCTTCCTCACCGAAGGCCTCGCCGACGAGCTGCGGCTCGCGATCGCGCCGTTCTTCGTGGGGCAGCCGGGCGCGCCGCGGTTCGTCGGGCCCGGGCTCTACCCGCGGCCGCTCACCCTGGCCGGCGTGCGGGAACTGCAGGGGATGGCGATCCTCGAGTACCGAGCCGCGGCCGAGCCGGACGGGCCGGACGTCCGGCGGCTCAAGGAAGCCATCGCGCTCGCCGCCGAATGCCCGCCCAGCCACACGTTCCGGGTCGGGGCCGTGATCACCGACGCCGGTGGCGAGGTCATCGCCACCGGGCACTCCGGCGAGGGCGACCCCACGAACCACGCCGAAGAGGCCGCTCTCGCCAAGTGCGCCGGCGACCCGCGCTTGGCCGGGGCGACCATCTACAGCTCACTGGAGCCGTGCAGCAACCGGAGCTCGCACCCGCGCAGCTGCACGCAGCTGATCCTCGACGCCGGGATCCCGCGCGTCGTCTTCGCGTGGCGCGAGCCGCCGGTCTTCGTCGACGCCCAGGGCACCGAACTGCTGCGCCAGGAGGGGCGGCACGTCGTCGAGGTGCCCGCGCTGACCCCGGAGGTCCAGCGCGAGAACACCCACCTCGACTTCTGACGCGCGGCGGCTAGCAGGCGCCGTTGTCCTGCCAGACACCCCATTCGCCGGTGGTGCCGGGCTCCTCGCCCTGCGTCCACCACTTGGCCGTCCACTTGTGGCTGTTGTGCGACACGACGTTGTCTTTGACGTAGACCTTCGTCCGGTCCCACTCGGCCGCGGTGCACGAGCCGCCGCCCGGGGTGGTCGGCGTCGTGGTGGTCGGCGGGGTCGGCGTCGTCTGGGGCGGCGTGGCACCCGCGAAGCGGACGCTGAACTTCGTGAAGTCCCAGTCGTTCTGCGGGACGTTGCTGCAGACGCCGTTGTCGGTGGTCCCGACGCAGGCGCGGTCGCGGTTGACCGACCAGAACGTGAAGCGGCCGAGGCCGTGGCTGGTCGCGTAGTCGTACACCGTCTGGAAGTCCGACGTGTAGAACATCTCGGCCGCGTCCGATTTGCCGTTCATGCCCGAGAAGCCCTCGTGCGAGTAGGCGGTCGCGCTGTCCCAGCCCATGTGCGACATGAGCAGGCCGTGCAGGGCCTCCAGGGCCGACACCTGCGACGAGCCGCCGTTGAAGCCGCCGTCGAAGGGCATGATCGAGAAGTTGTTGGGCGAGAACCCGATCGACTTCGCCTGGTCGAGCAGCTGCGTGCCGAACCAGCCGGTGCCGGCCGCGGTGCCCGGCATGGTCACCGACACGAAGAGGCCGGGGTTGTTGGCCTGCAACGTCTTCGCCGCGCCGAGCTCGTTCGCGATGGCCGCGGTGTTTTCGTACTCGGGCTCTTCGAGGTCGAAGTCGATGGCCTTGAGCGAGTACTTCGTGACGACCTGCTGGTACGCGGCCGCCGTCGCGGCGACCGTGCCGCAGGTCTGGCCGAGCTTCGTGCCGCCGTACCCGCCGACGGAGACGGAGATGTCCCCGCCCGCCCCACGGATCTTCGCGATCGCGGCGGCGACGGTGGTGTCGGTGGAGATCGGGTCGGTGCCGTCCCAGGTGGGGCTGCAGCCGCCGCCGTTCGGCGCCAGGATGAACGCGAGCTGGAACGCCTTGAGCCCGGTCGCGTTCATCACGGTGACGGGATCGGGCGGGTTGTTGCTCTGGGGCATCAGGTAGGGCGCCGCGGCGTACCAGTTGTTGCTCAACGCCGCGGTGGCCGCGGGAGCGCCGAGCACGAGGCTGACGGCGGTGGCGGCGAAAGTGGCGGCGGCGAGCCCGATGGCGGCCAGTCTGCTCTTGCGCATGAGCTGTCCTCCCGGTGGGGATCGAGGGTGGACAGATCATTGGACTAGACCATTGACGAAGTCAAGGCACAACGGGTGGATCGCTGCCGAGCGTGGGCGAAACGCGCCGAGATATCCGAAATTGGTCCCCGGAATGACACCACGAGGGTGATGCGACCGCCGAGGCGTCGCCACGCCGGTGAGCCACCCTCAGGCCGCCGGTAGTGACACGACCACCACCAGGCCGCCCTCCGGTCGCGCCCTCGCCACCACCTCGCCGCCGTGCGCGTGCGCTACCGAGCGGACGATCGACAACCCCAACCCCGCTCCTTCCGCGGCCACCCGGGCCCGGCGGTGGAACGGGTCGAACAGCGCCGGCACCTCCCCCGCCGGGATCACCGGGCCGCTGTTCGCCACCGAAAGCTCCGCTCGGCCCGGGGCCATCCGGGTGGTCACCTCCGCCCAGCCGTCGTCGTTGTTATGGCGGAGGGCGTTCTCCACCAGGTTGTGCACCAGCCGCTCCAGCATCAGCGCGTCGCCGATCGTCGAGGCCTCCGCCAGGTGCTGGGAGACGTCGTCGGGCGCCACGTGCGCGACCAGTGCCGCCAGGTCGACCGGGCAGCGCTCGGTCAGCGCGCTCTCCGACTTCGCCAGCAGCAGCAACCCGGTGATCAGCCGTTCGTGCCGCGCGTTGATGTGCAGCAGCTTGCTCCCCAGCTCGCGGACGTCGTCCGACGCGGTTCTGCGGCGCATCGCCACCTCGACCACCGAGCGGTTCAACGTCAGCGGGGTGCGCAGCTCGTGAGAGGCGTTCGCGACGAACCGGCGCTGGGCGTCGAACGACCGGTCCAGGCGCTCGACCATCACGTCGAACGCGTCCGCCAGGTCCTTCACCTCGTCTTCCGGCCCGCGCAGCGCGATCCGCGCGTGGCCGCCCGGGTCGGCGGCCGCGGCGATGCGGCGGGCCGTCTCCGTCACCTGGCGCAGGGGGGCC
>NZ_JAAGNB010000977.1:0-4086 GCF_010550475.1 Amycolatopsis sp. SID8362 | reverse complement strand
GGCGGCGACCACCGCGGCCGCGGCGCCGGGCTGGGCCGGTGACGGCCGGCCCGGGACCGGCTTGATCTCGCCGAAGGAGACCGTCAACGGGCCGAACCGCAGCGGTCCGGGCGCGGTCGGGCGGACGACCACCTGTGCGGTCCTGGTCAGCCGTTCATCGTCGTCGTACCCCGGAGGCAGGATCAGGTCCACGTCGGTTTCCGGTCCGAGGTTCTGGCCCAGCCCGCGCGCGAGGGCCTCGGATTCGGCAAGCAGGTTGAGGGAAAGGTCCACCACGTCGTCGACCGCGTCGACGAGGTCACTGCCCAGCTCGTCGATCCGCTCTTCGCGCCGGCCCCGCAGGCCCAGCCGGCTCGACCGCGGGAGCTGGCTCCTGGCCTTGTCATAGGCTTTGGGGCCGAAGAGCGGAAGCGCCTCGGTCAGTGCCCGGAACGCCGCGTCGTTCAACGTGTCCAGCGCCGCGGGCACGGCGTCGGGACGCCCGGCGGAGAGGGAGCACAGCGCCACGTACCGCTCGGCCACCGCGATCTGCAGCGGGGATTTGGCCGAAGCGGCCGCGGCGGCCTCGCGGAACAAGTCCCGCGCGCGGGCCAGTTCGGCGGCCCGCGAGGTCGGCTCGGGCGCCGTGCTCGCGTCGCGCAGCGCCCGCTGGCCGGCGCCCAACGCGATCGTGTACCGCTGGTCCAGCAACTCGTCGAGCTGACGGCCGATCCCGTTCAGCTGCTCGCTCAGGCGATCTTCGCTGGCCACCAGTTCGCCTAGCAGCTCCGCGGCCAGCCCGCTGAGCTCGTCGTTCCCGGTGAGCGCCCGGATCAGCTGGGAAGCGCCGTACTTCGCGGCGATCGTGGCGATCGCGGTCATTGGCTCCACGGGTTTCACCTTAGAGGGCCGAGCCCGCACGGACGGGCGATTCGGGCTCGCCCGTCCGTCACGCCTGCCGCCCAGGTGCCCCGGGCTCGGGGTCAGCCGATGCCGAGGACGGACTCGGCGGTGGTCCAGTTGTCGAGCATGGCGTTCTGGGCGGCGGAGAGGGTGACCTGGCCGGCGCAGACCGCCTTCTTGACCGCGTTCTCGACGGAGTCCTTGGTGTAGGCGTTCTCGTCGCCGGAGTGCGGCTCGGGCCAGAGGTTCAGCGGGTCCTTCGGGGCGCCGCCGAGTTCCAGGGGGAGGAAGTGGTCCTCCTCGTAGTCGGACATGCTCGTGTCGCTGTAGCCGTAGTCGATGATGCCTTGCTTCTTCAGCCCGTTGGTGTAGGTGGTGGACGGGCGGATCGTCGCGGTCCAGCCGGACACGCAGATCGTCGAATCGATGGTGGACTGGGTGACGTCCGGGTTCTTCGCGCCGGGGGTGCAGGCCGGGTCGGGCAGCGGCAGGTCGGCTTGTGAGCAGGTCTCGGTCGTGGTGGCGGCGTGCGCGGGCGCGCCGGCCAGTCCGGCGGTGGTGGTCAGGACGGCGACGGTGACGCAGGCACGCAAAACGAGGCGGCGCATGGGTGTTCCTTCCGCGTGGGGACCGGGAATGCGTCGTCACCCTGCGCGGGCACGGCGACGGCACGGTGACAGTGAAGAAGTCACCGGCTGTCGAATCCAGTGCGAAAGTGTTCAACGGAGAGGGTTTGTGTCACACCGTCCGGAACATCCCGACGTTCGTCGGGTCTTGGGTGCGGGATCGGTCACGGGGCCGAAGCGTGCGCGTCACCGGAAGTTCATCGGATGGGCGTGTTTCCCGCTGCCTGTCGGCGAATCCGATCGGCTAGCGCAGTGATCGGGTGGCGAGGTCGTCGAATTCCCGGTCGGGCAGGCTCCGGTTGAGCTCCAGCAGCTTCTCGGCGTGCAGGCCGACGGCGTAGCGGGTCTCCGGTGTGTCGGCTTCGACCGCCCGCCGGATGGTCTGGGCGACGACGGCGGGATCGGTGCCGTCCGCGAGGCCGGTTTCGGCCTGGCGCGCCATCGCCTCGGCCATTTCCCGGTACGCGCCGTGCCCGGAGTGCTCCCGCAGCTCCGCGGCGGTGTGGTCTTCGAACTCCGTCCTGATGATGCCGGGCTGAACGATCACGACGTCGATGCCGAACGGCCGGACCTCCATGCGCAGCGTGTCGGAGTAGGCCTCGAGCGCGTGTTTGGAGGCGTAGTACCAGGCGCCGAGCGGCAAGCTGATCTCGCCGCCGATGGACGAGACGTTGACGATGCGGCCCGAACCGTGCGCGCGCATGGCGGGCAGGGCGAGCTGGACCAGTCTGGCCGGTGCGAAGAGATTGACTTGGAACTGGTCGCGTGCGGCGTCCAGGGGGACGTCTTCGGCGGCGCCGTGCAGCACGGTGCCGGCGTTGTTGATCAGGACGTCGATCCGGCCCTGTTCGTCGAGGATGGTGCGGACGACGCGGTCGAGGTCGGACTCGTCGCGGGCGTCCATGGCGAGCGGGTGCCCGCCGGCGGCGCGCAGTTCGTCCATTTTGGACAGACGGCGGGCGGCGCCGTAGACGACGTGACCCGCCTTCAGCAGCTCCAGCGCGGTGGCGCGGCCGATGCCCGCCGATGCTCCGGTGATCAAGCAGATTTCGGGCACGGGTCAGTCCTCCCAGGCGAGGGGTAGCTGGTGCACGCCGTGGATGAGCATGTCGCCGCGCACGGCGATGTCTTCGGCGGGAACCGCCAGCCGCAGCGACGGGAACCTGTTCAGCACGGCGGGCAGCGCCACTCGCAGCTGGACGCGGGCGAGCTGCTGGCCGAGGCATTGGTGGATGCCGTGACCGAAGGCGATGTGCCCGCTCGACCTGCGGCGGATGTCGAGCGTTTCGGGTGCGGGGTAGTGCGCGGGGTCGTGGTTCGCCGCGGGCACCGAGATGGTGACCGACTCGCCGGCGGTCACCCGCCGGCCGCCGAGTTCGAGGTCTTCCAGCGCCGTGCGCACCGTGAACGGGATGATGCTGAGGTAGCGCAGCAGTTCTTCGACCGCTTGGTCGGCCAGCCGCGGGTCGGCGCGCAGCAGCGCGAGCTGGCCGGGGTGTTCGAGCAGCGCGAAGACGCCGAGCGCGAGCATGTTGGTGCTGGTGTCCAGGCCCGCGGCCAGCAACGTGAAGCCGATGTTGACCAGTTCGGTGTCGGTGAGATCGCTGGTGGTCAGGTCGCTGAGCAGGTCGTCGGTCGGTGCTTTTCGCTTGGCGGCGACCAGTTCGCTGACGACCTCGTGGACCGCGGCGAGGGCCGCGCCGGTTTGCTCGGGGGTGTTGTCCAGCCGGAACAGGGTGAGCGCGTGTCGCTGGAACCGGTCCCGATCCGCGTAGGGAACGCCGAGCAGCTCGCAGATCGTCTGCGCCGGCAGCGGCTGGGCCAGCGCCGGTACCAGGTCGGCCGGGCTGCCGCGCTCGGCCATGGCGGTCAGGCACTCGTCGGCGATGGCCTGGATCCGTTCGGTCAGCCGGCGCATCCGGCGGACGGTGAACCGACCGGCCAGCAGCCGCCGGTAGCGGGTGTGCCCGGGCGCGTCCATGCTGCCGAACATGCCCGGCGCCGCCGGCTGGTCACTGGCGGGAGCACCGGGGATCGGCAGGTGCCGCAGTTCGGCCCGCGCGCTGAACCGCGGGTCGGCCAGGACCTCGCGGGCCAGCGCGTGCCCGGTCACCAGCCAGCCGGTGTGCCCGTCGGGGTAGTCCAAGCGGCTGAGCGGACTCTCCGCGCGCCGTTCGGCCAGCCCTGGCGGCGGGTCGAACGGCCGGGCGGCCGCCCGCTCGGTCGGCAGTGTCCTGGCCATGGCCGGCTCCCTTCCCGTGAACCACTTGTGCGAAAGGGTAGGACCGTGTTTCATTGTCCAGCAAACACAGGATCTGTATTTGCGCAGGTAGGACCCGGATTATCGATGCAATGGCCTGCTGTTGAACGCAGCGGAGGAGGCGATCGGATGCCGAGCGGCAGGTTGAGCTACCAGGAACGGCAGCGCGTCGCGGCCGGGTTGGCGGACGGGCTGAGCTACGGCGAGATCGGCCGCCGGCTGGGCCGGCCGAGTTCGACGATCGTGCGCGAAGTCGCTCGCAACGGCGGGGCGCACGAGTACCAGGCCGACCGGGCCGAACGGGCCGCCCGGTGGCGA
>NZ_JAAGNB010000917.1:0-7318 GCF_010550475.1 Amycolatopsis sp. SID8362 | reverse complement strand
GACGAGCCGGCGGACGTTGCCGCCGTGAGCCCGGGTGGCGCGCTCGGCCGTCCGGCGGCCTTCGGCGGTCAGCTCGACCCCGGTGCGGCGGCCGGTCGCGCCGTCTTCGGCCCGCGCCACCAGGCCGCGGTTCTCCATGCGGGTGAGCAGGTGCGAGACGCGGCTCTTCTCCCAGTCGAGCGCGTCGGCCAGCTCGCCGACGCGCATCGGCGCGCTCAGCGTCATCAGCACGCTGAACTCGGCTTTCGAGATGCCGCAGTCGCGCTGCAGCCCCCGGTCGAGTTCGCGGACGAGCAGGCGCTGGGCGCGCATCCAGGTGTCCCAGAACGCCCAGTCCTCGGTGCTCAGCTCCGCCATGCCGTCAGTCTACGCTAGAGTTGACACGTCAACTCTTGGGGAAGGACACCGATGAAGACCTTGGTTCAGGGCGGCGTGGTGCTCAGCATGGATCCCGCCGTGGGCACGCTCCCGCGTGGTGACGTGCTCATCGAGGACGGCCGGATCGCCGCCGTCGCCCCCGCGCTCGACGTCGGCGGCGCCGAAGTCGTCGACGCCACCGGAAAGCTCGTCCTGCCCGGCTTCGTGGACACCCACCGCCACACCTGGCAGACGGCGTTCCGCGGGGTCGGCGCCGGCTGGACGTTCGACCAGTACCGCACCGCCGTGCACGGCACGCTCAAGCCGCACTACCGGCCCGAAGACGTCTACCTCGGCAACCTGCTCGGCCGCCTGGAAGCGCTCAGCTCCGGCGTCACGACCATGCTCGACTGGTTCCACTGCGCCACCGCCCCGGAGAACGCCGACGCCGCGATCGCCGGCCTGCACGACGCACCCGGCCATTCGATCTTCTGCTACGGCGCCGACGGGCCGGACGTCGAACCGGAGATCCGGCGCGTGCGGAACCTGCTGCCGGGCGACGACATGGCGCTGGGCCTGCGCGGACCCGTGATGTCCACAATGGACGAGACCGCGGCGGACGTCGCGCTGGCGCGGGAACTCGGGCTCCCGGTGAGCACGCACGTCCACGGCACCGGCGGCTGGCGGCACGGCGACCGGCCGATCGCCGGGATGGCCGAGCGCGGCCTGCTCGACGACCGCACGACGATCGTCCACGGCAACGGCCTCTCCGACGACCAGCTGGCGATGCTCGCCGACGCGGGTGCTTCGGTATCGATCAGCCCGGACGTCGAGCTGAAGATGGGCTTCGAACCGCTCGTCGCCGGCCGGGCGCTGGCCGCCGGGCTGCGGCCGTCGCTGTCGATCGACGACTGCCCGTCCGCCGGCGGCGACCTGTTCGGCGCCATGCGCACGCTGTTCGCGGTCGAGCGCGGCATCCCAGCCCGGGACGTCCTCGGGTTCGCCACCCTGGACGGCGCGCGGACCTGCGGACGCGAAGCCCAGACCGGCAGCCTGACCGTCGGCAAGGACGCCGACCTGGTCCTGCTCGACGCCGACGACCTGTCCGTCTTCCCCGTCGGCGACCCGGCGGGCACCCTCGTCTCCGCCGGTCACCCCGGGCTCGTCGACAGCGTCTTCGTCGCCGGCGAAGCGGTCAAGCGCGACGGCCGGCTGCTCGGCGTCGACCTGCCGGCCCTGCGCGCCCGGCTGCGGGAATCGCGCGACCGGATCGCCGCGGCCGCCGGGATCGCCGTCGACGGGTCGTGGGTGCCCTAGGACGCCGACGTCACGCGGTAGACGTCGTAGACGCCTTCCACGCCGCGGACCACCTTGAGGACGTGGCCGAGGTGCTTCGGGTCGCCCATCTCGAACGAGAAGCGGCTGACCGCGACCCGGTCGCGGGACGTCGTCACCGAGGCCGACAGGATGTTGACCTTCTCGTCGGCCAGCACCTTGGTGACGTCCGAGAGGAGCCGGTGCCGGTCGAGCGCCTCGACCTGGATGGCCACCAGGAACACCGACGACGCCGACGGCGCCCACTCGACCTCGACCAGCCGCTCGGGCTGGGACTGCAGGTCACCGGCGTTCGTGCAGTCCGTGCGGTGCACCGAGACGCCGCCACCGCGGGTCACGAAGCCGAGGATCTCGTCGCCCGGCACCGGGGTGCAGCAGCGGGCGAGCTTCGCCCACACGTCGCTGGCGCCCTTGACCACGACGCCGACGTCGTTGGAGCCGCGGCGGCGGGTCACCGTGGACGGCGTGGCCCGCTCGGCGAGCTCCTCCTCCGCCGCGTCGACGCCGCCGATCAGCGCGACCAGCCGCTGGACGACGTGCTTCGCGCTGGTGTGGCCCTCGCCGACCGCCGCATACAGCGACGAGATGTCGGCGTGGCGCAGCTCGGTGGCGACCGCGCCCATCGACTCCGCGGAGACCAGCCGCTGGATCGGCAAGCCGACCTTGCGGATCTCCTTGGTGATGGCTTCCTTGCCGCCTTCGATCGCCTCGTCGCGGCGTTCCTTGGCGAACCACTGCCGGATCTTCGCGCGCGCCTTCGGCGAGCCGGCGAACTGCAGCCAGTCCCTGCTCGGGCCCGCGTTCTCCGCCTTCGACGTGAAGATCTCGACGACTTCGCCGTTCTCCAGCTTGCGTTCCAGCGCCACCAGGCGGCCGTTGACGCGGGCGCCGATGCAGCGGTGCCCGACCTCGGTGTGCACGGCGTAGGCGAAGTCGACCGGCGTCGACTCCACCGGCAGCGTGATCACGTCGCCCTTCGGCGTGAACACGAAGATCTCGCGGGAGGCCAGCTCGTAGCGCAGGGACTCGAGGAAGTCGCCCGGGTCCGCCGCCTCGCGCTGCCAGTCGAGGAGCTGGCGCATCCACGCCATCTCGTCGACGTCCATCGCGTTGCCGTTGTGCGTGCCCTTGGTTTCCTTGTAGCGCCAGTGCGCGGCGATGCCGTACTCGGCGGTGCGGTGCATCTCGTACGTGCGGATCTGCACCTCGAGGGGCTTGCCGTCCGGGCCGATCACCGTGGTGTGCAGCGACTGGTAGACACCGAAGCGCGGCTGCGCGATGTAGTCCTTGAACCGGCCGGGCACCGGCTGCCACAGCGCGTGCACGACACCCATCGCCGCGTAGCAGTCGCGGACGTCCTCGACCAGGATCCGGACGCCGACCAGGTCGTGGATGTCGTCCAGGTCGCGGCCGCGGACGATCATCTTCTGGTGGATCGAGTAGTAGTGCTTCGGCCGGCCCTCGACCTTCGCGGTGATCCGCGAGGAGACGAGGTTGCTGGTCAGGTCGGTGATGACCGACCGCAGGTAGATGTCCCGCGAGGGGGCGCGGTCGGCGACCAGGCGCACGATCTCGTCGTACTTCTTGGGCTGCAGGATCGCGAACGCGAGGTCTTCCAGCTCCCACTTGACCGTGGCCATGCCGAGCCGGTGGGCCAGCGGGGCGAGCACTTCGAGCGTTTCGCGGGCCTTGCGGGCCTGCTTCTCCGGCGGCAGGAAGCGCATGGTGCGCATGTTGTGCAGCCGGTCGGCGAGCTTGATGACCAGGACGCGCGGGTCCTTGGCCATGGCGATGACCATCTTGCGGATGGTCTCGGCCTCGGCGGACGTCCCGAGCTTGACCTTGTCCAGCTTCGTGACACCGTCGACCAGCTCGGCCACCTTCTCGCCGAAGTCGGCCTTCAGGCTCTCGACGGCGTAACCGGTGTCCTCGACCGTGTCGTGCAGCAGCGCCGCAACCAGGGTCGTGGTGTCCATGCCCAGCTCGGCGAGGATGGTGGCGACGGCGAGCGGGTGCGTGATGTAGGGGTCGCCGGACTTGCGCCGCTGGTTCCGGTGCAGCTCCTCGGCGACGTCGTAGGCGCGCTGGAGCAGCCCGAGGTCGGCGTTGGGGTGCAGCTCGCGGTGGATGACGGCGAGGGGCTCGAGGACCTGCTTGACCGGGGCGGCGCGCTGCGCGGTGATCCGCCGGGCGAGGCGCGCCCGGACGCGGCGGGTCGCGGACGGGTTCGGCGCCGCGCCGTTCGGCTTCGGCGACGCGGGCTGTGCCGCCGCCTGCCCGTTCTGCTGGGCGCCCTGTTTCGGGGGCACCGCGGCGTCGAGCTCCTGGCTCACCCGCACCTCCTGCTGCTCGTGCGGCCTTCGGACCACCAGGGTAGCCGTTGCGCCTCGTGGCCCTCTCGGGTGCGCCCGTTCAGGGGGATAGCGAGGCTGCGACCAGCGGCTTTGCTATCTGGGTGGCCCACCACCCCGATGCCCGATTGTGACTACGGACGGTGGTGCCGCGTCAAGGCGGGAAAGCGTGCCTTGACCCGGCGCCACCGTCCGTGTTCGGGCTTCGGATCGGGGTTGCGGGGAGGCCTGGGTGGGGTGCCCGTGCGGGTTGCGTGCCCGGCGTCCCGTCAGCAGGTTTGCAGGGCGTGGACCTTGCGGTCTGCGAGGACCTCGCGGCCGCCCAGTGCGGCCAGCTCCAGGACCACTGACACGCTGTCGACGACCGCGCCCGCGTCCTCCAGGAGCTTTCCGGTTGCGGCCACCGTGCCGCCCGTCGCCAGGACGTCGTCCAGGATTGCGATGCGCTGGCCGGGGCGGACCACGCCGGCGGGTAGCTCGACCGTTGCCGTGCCGTACTCCAGTGCGTAGTCCACCCGGCCTGCCACCTGGGGGAGCTTGCCCGGCTTGCGGATCAGCACCACGCCGAGGCCACGGGCGTACCCGACGGCCGCGGCGAGGAGGAAGCCGCGGGCCTCCACGCCGGCGAGCAGCTCGACTCCAGGGTCGAGCGTGCCCGCCAGCGCGTCGGTCACCGCTTTGAACGCGCCCGCGTCCGCGAAGAGCGGGCTCAGGTCGCGGAACAGGACGCCGGGCCCCGGGAAGTCCGGCACCTCGGCGATCAGGCCGAGGGCGTCGTCCAGCTGCACGTCAGCGCTTCCGCTTGCCGGACGGCTTGCCCTGCGGGCGCTGCTTCTGGATCCGGGCGGGGACGCTGGCCGCAGCCGCGTACGCCTTCTCCTTGCGCAGCTCCTTGGCCAGTTCGTCGTCGTCCGTGGCGTCGAAGTCCGCCTCGCCCGCCGCCTTGCGCTCCTGGTTGGCGCGGCGCTGGCGGACGCGCTCGGCCTGCTGCGCGTACTTCGGGTCGCGCATCTTGAAGTCGACCAGCAGCGGCGTGGCCAGCGCGACCGACGACAGGACGCCGACGAGGGTACCGGTCAGCTGCACCAGCGCCAGGTCCTGCAGCGTGCCCGAGCCGAGCAGCACGTACCCGACGATCAGCAGGCCCAGGATCGGCAGCAGCGCGATGAACGCGGTGTTGAACGACCGCATCAGGGTCTGGTTCAGCGCCAGGTTGGCGGCCTCGCCGTAGGTGCGGCGGGTCAGCCCGAGCAGGCCGCGCGTGTTCTCGCGGACCTTGTCGAACACCACCACCGTGTCGTAGAGCGAGAACCCGAGAATCGTCAAGAGACCGATCACCGTGGCCGGCGTCACCTCGAAGCCGATCAGCGAGTACACGCCCGCGGTGACCAGGATGTCGTGCAGCAGCGAGATGAGCGCCGCCACCGCCATCCGCGCGTCGAAGTAGATCGCCAGGAAGATGACGACCGCGACGAGGAACACCCCGAGCGCGATCAGCGCCTTCTGCGAGATCTCCCCGCCCCACGACGCGCTCACCGCGCTGTCGCTGATCGTCTGCGCGCTGGGCTGGCCGTTGCCGGCCTTCGGCCCGAGGTCGGCGAACAGGCCCTGCTTGAGCTTCGCGACGTCGGCCGCGTTCAGGGTGTCGGTGCGGATCTGGATGGTCGCCGCGTTGCCGGTGCCGACCTTCTGCGCTTCCGAGGCCGGCCGGCCGAGCGCCTTCTGGAACGACTCCTTCGCCTGCTCCTCGGTGATCACGCCGTGGATGCCGTTGGCCGGCATCTGGATCTGCGTGCCGCCCTCGAACTCGATGCCGAGGTTGAAGCCGCGGAACACCATCGACGCGAGGCACACCAGCACCAGCGCGGCGAAGAACATGTACCAGCGCTTGCGCTTGCCGACGACGTCGAACGCGCCGGTGCCGACGTACAGCCGGTGGAAGACGCTTTCCTTCTTGCCGGGCTTGGCCGCCACCTTGGCGTTGCCCTCGGCGTCCGTGCCCAGTTCTTCGACCCCCACGTCAGGCCTCCTTCACGTTCGCGCGGCCGACCGAGGTCGCCTTCTTCCGCTGCGAACCCAATTGCTGCACGGCGCCGAGGCCCAGGTGCCTCGGATTGGACAGGAACGCGTTCTTCGACGTGGACACCATGGCCACCAGCGGGTGCGTCACCAGGTACACGACCACCAGGTCGAGCACCGTGGACATGCCGAGGGTGAACGCGAAGCCCTGGACGTCGCCGACCGCGATGACGTACAGGATGGCCGCGGCCAGGAAGCTCACCGCGTCCGACGCCAGGATGGTGCGCCGGGCGCGGACCCAGCCGCGCGGCACCGCGGACCGGAACGTCCGGCCCTCCCGGATCTCGTCCTTGAGCCGTTCGAAGTAGATGACGAACGAGTCCGCCGTGATACCGATGGCGATGATCAGGCCGGCGATGCCCGCGAGGTCCAGCGTGTAGCCGATCCAGCGGCCGAGCAGCACCAGCACCGCGAACACCAGCGCGCCGGACAGGGCCAGCGACAGGATGGTGAGCACGCCGAGCAGCCGGTAGTAGAACAGGCAGTAGACGAACACGACCAGCAGGCCGATGCCGCCGGCGATCAGGCCGGCCTGAAGCGACGCGAGGCCGAGGGTCGCCGACACCGTGGTCGCGTCCGAAGAGGCGAACGACAGCGGCAGCGAGCCGTACTTGAGGATGTCCGAGAGGTCCTTCGCCTCGGACTGCGTGAACTTGCCGGTGATCTGGGTGTTGCCGTCGAGGATGGCCACCTGGATGTTCGGCGCGGACACGACCTGCGTGTCGAGCACGAACGCCGCCTGCTGGCCCTGGTTCTTCGACGTGAAGTCGGCCCAGGTCTTGGTGCCCGCGCTCTTGAAGCTGAGGTTCACCACCCACTGGCCGCGCTGCGAGTCGTAGCCCGAGTTCGAGTCCGCGATCTCGGTGCCCGGCAGGAACTCCGGCTCCAGCAGGTACTTGTAGGTGTTGTGGTCACCGCAGGCGACCAGCGGCAGCTTCGGGTCGTCGTTGCCTTCGAGGGCGTCCTTGGCGTTCGGCGCGCAGGTCAGCGACGCCATCGCCTTCGCGACCAGTTCCTGGTTCGCCTGGCCGTCGGCACCGATCAGCTTCGGGTCCTGGCGCACCGCCTTCGCGGCCTGGATCTGCTTCGCGGTCTCGGCGTCGACCGAGCCGTCCGAGGGGGCCGGGGCCTCGCTCGACGGCGGCGGCGTGGCGCTGCTGCTCGGGGCGGCCGGGGTGGTGCTCTGCTGCTGCGCG
>NZ_JAAGNB010000872.1:0-10874 GCF_010550475.1 Amycolatopsis sp. SID8362 | reverse complement strand
CCGTCTCCGCGCGATCCGCACCGCACCGAGCCCGTCCGCCGCGAACCCGGCGGGTTCTACCAGGGCGACCGGCACCCCGGCAGCGGCGAGTACGAGCACTACGACACCGGGGGCTACGCCGGCGAGCCGCGGCCGCCGGAGGCCGAACCGCTGCCGCCGCGCGAAGAACCGCGGACGCCCGGCGGCACGCCGAAGCTGCCGAAGAAGATCACCGTCACGCGGGTGGCGGCGATGCGCAGCCGCCAGCTGACCGGCCAGGCCGTCGGCGCCTTCCAGCGCGCGACGAAGGCCGACGGCGCCGAGAAGTCCGGGCTCACCTCGCTGACCTACGCCGTGATGCTGAACTACGCCAGCGACGCGGCGATGGCGATCGCGCTGGCCAACACCCTCTTCTTCGCCGCGACCAGCGGGGAGAGCAAGGGCAAGGTGGCGCTCTACCTGCTCATCACGATCGCGCCGTTCGCGCTGGTCGCGCCGGTGATCGGGCCGGCACTCGACAAGGTGCAGCGCGGCCGTCGCCTCGCGATGTGCGCGTCTTCGGTCGGCCAGGCCCTGATGGCCGTCGTGATGGCGCTGCACTTCGACGACTGGCTGCTCTACCCGGCCGCGCTCGGGATGATGGTGCTCTCGAAGTCGTTCACCGTGCTCAAGGCCGCGGTGACGCCCCGGGTGCTGCCGTCCGAGATCACGCTGTCGAAGACCAACGCGCGGCTGACGACGTTCGGCCTGGTCGCCGCGGGCGCGTTCGGCGCGCTGGCCAGCGGGGTCAACGCGATCACCGGCTCGGCGGGCGCGCTGTGGTTCACGGCGCTGATCTGCGTCGCCGCCGCCGTGCAGTCGATGCGGATCCCGGCCTGGGTGGAGGCGACCGAGGGCGAGGTCCCGACGTCGCTTTCGGCGCACCCGACCGAGAAGAAGCGCCGCCAGCCGCTGGGGCGCCACATCGTCGTCGCGCTGTGGGGCAACGGCTCGGTGCGCGTGCTCACCGGCTTCCTCATGATGTTCGCCGCGTTCGCGGTCAAGGCGCAGACCGAAGGCACCGGGCAGACGCCGTTCATGCAGCTGCTCCTGCTCGGCGTGATCGGCGCCGCGGCGGGGGCCGGCGGGTTCCTCGGCAACGCGCTGGGCTCGCGCCTGCACTTCGGCAGCCCGGACCAGGTGATCGTCGGCTGCGTGGCGGGCTGCGTGCTGGCCGCGCTGGTCGCGACGATCCTGCCCGGACTGGCCACGGCCGCGATCGTCGGCCTGGTCGGCGCGACCGCCAGCGCGCTCGCGAAGATCAGCCTCGACGCCGTCATCCAGGAAGACCTGCCCGAGGAGTCGCGCGCGTCGGCGTTCGGCCGCTCGGAAACCGTGCTGCAGCTGGCCTGGTGCCTCGGCGGCGGCGCGGGCCTGCTGCTGCCGCCGACGTACTGGATCGGCTTCCTGGTCATCACCATCGTGCTGGCGGTCGGCCTGACCCAGACGTACCTCGTGCGCCGCGGCGGTTCGCTCGTGCCGGGCCTCGGCGGCGACCGGCCGCTGCGCCCCGAGCCGACCGGCAGCTTCCCGGTCCAGGGCCTGCCCAGGGACGCGGCACCCCGCCGGTAGGGTCTGAACCCATGCGACGTTCCCGGGTGGTGGCCCTGCTTGCGGCCGGTGGGTTCGCGGTGGCCGGCTGCTCGGCACCCGGCCCGGCCGAGGTCACGTTCTACGCCGACGGCCACACGATCAATACCACGCCCGTGCTCACTTGCGACTACTCGCAGCAGCTCGCGCAGCCGTGCAGCGCCAAGGGCGACACGAAGACCCTGAAGGTCCGCCCGGGCAAGCCCGTGCAGATCTCGGTGCCCGGCGAGGTCGCCGACGCGCCGTGGCAGATCGTCTACGAGTACGTCACCCCGCAGGGCGAGTACAAGCAGAGCGACCCGATCCCGTTCACGTCGCTGGACCGCTACGCGTACACGGTCACGCCGCCGACGCCCGCCGACCGCATCTCGGCGGTCGACGTGCAGAAGTACACGGCCGTGCTGAACGCCGGCACCGGTGAGTCCGGGCTGCTGCCCAGCGACGTGTGGGGTCTCCGGCTGGAGGCCTAGCGGTTTAGGGATCCAAGTCCCGGGCCACCGCGCGCATGATCTCGCCGATCTGCTTGGTGTGCTTGCGGTCCGGGTAGCGGTTGCGCCGCAGGTCCGGCTGCACCTTCAGCTCGAGCAGCTTGATCATGTCCTCGATCAGGCCGTGCAGTTCCTCGGCGGGACGGCGGCGCGCCTCGGCGACGGACGGCGGCGGGTCGAGCAACCGGACGGAGAGCGCTTGCGGACCACGACGGCCGTCGGCGACGCCGAACTCCAGCCGCTGGCCGGCCTTGAGCCCCTCGACGCCCTGCGGCAGCGCGGCCTTGCGGATGTAGACGTCGGCGCCACCGTCCTGCGTGACGAACCCGAACCCCTTCTCCGCGTCGTACCACTTGACCTTGCCGGTCGGCACTTCCCTCACCAATCCTTCTGCTGTCCCGCTCACGACGAACGCGCCCGGGGGCGTACCCAGGGCGCGCTGGGTAAAGGGTATCTCGCCACATGCCCTGGGGAGAAGTCGATACCGGCGGATACCCTCTGCGTCATGAAGACCACGTCGAAGGAGGCCGCGGTGGCTACCCCCGGCAAACCGTTCCTGATGCGCCTCGGCATCGGCTTGTTCGGCATCGGCATGCTGGCCGTGCTCGCCGTGTTCATCATGTTCGCCGCCGGCCTGGAGAACCTGCCGATCTGGCTGTCCGTCGCCGCCGGTGTCGTCACCCCGCTCGGGCTGCTGCTGGGCCTGATCGCGCTGGTCCGCGAGGCACGCGCCAAGAACTAAGAGACCGCTGCGAACGTCTTCTCGAACCAGTCCGGGAACTCCGTCAGCGACTCGAACACCACCTCCGCTCCTTCGCTCAGCAGGAGTGCGCGGTCGCACGGACCCGTGGTGACGCCGACCGCGATCGCGTTGGCCGCCAAGGCACCCCGGATGTCGCCCGCGTGATCTCCGACATACACGCGCGCGTCGTGCGCCAGGAGCGCCTCGGCCTTCTGCGTCGACCACAGCTCGCCGACGACCTCGTCGACGTCCAGGCCGAGCGCGTCGACGTGCAGCTGCGCGTTGGGGCCGTACTTGCCGGTGACGACCAGCGTGCGCCCGCCCGCTTCCCGGACCGCGCGCAGCGCCTCGACCGCGCCCGGCAGCGCGACCGTGCTCGGCACGACCATGTCCGGGTAGAGCGCGCGGAACCGGTCGACGAGCCCGGGAATGCGTTCCTCCGGGGCCTCGAAGCCGCGCAGGATGTCGTCGAGCGGCGGGCCGAGGTTGGCCGCGAACGCGTCACCGTCCAGCGGCAGGCCGGATTCGGCGCCGAGCGCGTTCATCGCCGCGGCCATGCCCGGCCGCGCGTCGATCAGTGTCATGTCGAGGTCGAACCCCACCGTGATGCCCACAACCGACACGGTAGCCGCCACCACCGACAGTTTTACACGTCAGCTGATCATGTACAGCGTCTTGACAGCGGACTCATCTGTGTCAAGGTGGGAGTGTGACCAGCTTCACTGACCGGACCAAGGCGTCCCTGCGGGAAGCGCTCCTCGACGCCGCGGCCGACCTGCTGCCCGACCGCGGGCACGCGGGTCTGCGGATGGCCGACGTCGCGGCGAAAGCGGGCGTGAGCAGGCAAACCGTCTACAACGAGTTCGGCAACAAGGCGGCGCTGACCCAGGCGGTGGCGCTGCGCACCGCGTCGGAGTTCCTCGACGGGATCCGGCAGCGGTTCGAGACGGCGGACGGGCTCCTGGCGGGCATCCACCACGCCGTGGTCTACACGATCGAGCACGCGCGGGAGAACCGCCTGGTCGCGGCGGCGCTCGGCACCGAAGCGGGCGAGGACCTGCTGCCGCTGCTCACGAGCCGCGGCGAGCCGATCCTCACCGCGGCCGCGGACCTCGCCGCCGAGCAGTACCGCGAATTCGAACCCGGGCTCTCGGCCGAAGCCGCGGCCCTGCTCGCGGAGACCGTCGTGCGGCTTTCCCTGTCGCACCTGGTGCTCCCGACGCACTCCGCGACGGAGGCGGCCGACGCCGTCACCGCCGTGCTGGCACCCGCCATCCGCCAATTCGTCCACAATGGAGTGACACGATGACCGACACGCTGCCCGAGCTGCGGACCGGCTTTTCCTCGCTGCGCAAGGGCGGGCTGAACTGGGACTCCTTCCCGCTGCGCCTGTTCGTCAAGGGCAACAAGAAGTTCTGGAACCCCGCCGACATCGACTTCAGCCACGAGCGCGAGGGCTGGGACACGCTGAACGACGAGCAGAAGCGCTCGACGACGTACCTGGTCGCGCAGTTCATCGCCGGCGAAGAGGCCGTCACGGAGGACATCCAGCCGTTCATGCGGGCGATGTCGGCGACCGGCCGCTTCGGCGACGAGATGTACCTGACGCAGTTCTGCTTCGAGGAAGCCAAGCACACGGAAGTGTTCCGCCGCTGGATGGACGCGGTCGGGCTGACCGAGGACCTCCACCCGTACGTCGCCGAGAACCCGCACTACCGCAAGCTGTTCTACGAGGAACTACCGCAGTCGCTGCGGGCGCTGGAGGACGATCCCAGCCCGCTCAACCAGATCCGCGCGAGCGTGACGTACAACCACGTGATCGAAGGCAGTCTCGCGCTGACGGGGTACTACTCGTGGCAGCTGATCTGCACCCAGCACGACATCCTGCCGGGCATGCAGGAACTGGTCCGCCGCATCGGCGACGACGAGCGCCGCCACATGGCGTGGGGGACGTTCACGTGCCGCCGTCACGTCGCCGCGGACGACTCGCTGTGGGACGCGGTCCAGCAGCGGATGGGCGAACTGCTGCCGCACGCGCTGAACATGATCCAGTGGGTGCAGGACCAGTTCGAGGAACTGCCGTTCGACAACGACCCGCAGGAGATCGTCCAGTACGCCGCGGACCGGGCACAGCGCCGCCTGGGCGCGATCGAGTCGGCGCGCGGGATGCCGGTGGAGCAGATCGACCTGGACTACTCGCCGGAGCACCTGGAGGAAACGTTCGGCGAGGAGGACGCGAAGGCGATCGCCGAGGCGGCCGCGGCGGTTTCCTGAAGCGTGGTGGGGCACCTTCGCGAAGGTGCCCCACCGGTCTCACCAGTCCCAGCCGAGGATGATCATCGGTCGCCTCCCTTCGCGAAGTCGCGAAGGGTCAACGCCCGGACGCCTCGGACGGTTTAGGCGTGTTTCGTGGACGCGGCGGCTTCCAGTCCCAGCAGGGTGATCGACTTTTCGCGCATCTCGACCTTGCGGACCTTGCCCGTCACCGTCATCGGGAACTCCTCCACGACGTGGACGTAGCGGGGGACCTTGTAGCGGGCCAGCTTGCCCTCACAGAACTCCCGCACCTTCTCCGCGGTCAGCGGCTCGGCGCCTTCGCGCATCCGGATCCACGCCATCAGTTCCTCGCCGTACTTTTCGTCCGGGACGCCGATCACCTGCGCGTCGAGGATGTCCGGGTGGGTGTAGAGGAACTCCTCGATCTCCCGCGGATACAGGTTTTCCCCGCCGCGGATGACCATGTCCTTGATCCGGCCGGTGATGTTGAGATAGCCGTCGCCGTCCATGACCGCCAGATCGCCGGTGTGCATCCACCGCGCCGTGTCGATCGCCTCGGCTGTCTTGTCCGGCTGCTCCCAATAGCCGAGCATCACCGAATAGCCGCGGGTGCACAGCTCCCCCGGCTCACCGCGCGGCACGGTCAGGCCGGTCTCCGGGTCCACGACCTTGACCTCCAGATGCGGCCCGACCCGCCCGACGGTGGAGACCCGGCGCTCGATCGAGTCGTCGGCGCGGGTCTGGGTGGACACCGGTGAGGTTTCGGTCATGCCGTAACAGATCGACACCTCGGCCATGCCCATCCGGTCGATGACCTGCTTCATCACCTCCACCGGGCACGGCGAGCCCGCCATGATCCCCGTCCGCAGCGACGACAGGTCGAAGCTCGCGAAGTCCGGGTGGTTCAGCTCCGCGATGAACATCGTCGGCACCCCGTACAGCGACGTGCACCGCTCCGCCGCTACCGCTTCGAGGGTGGCTTTCGGGTCGAACGCCGGTGCCGGGATCACCATGCACGCACCGTGGCTGGTGCAGGCGAGATTGCCCATCACCATCCCGAAGCAGTGGTAGAACGGCACCGGAATGCACACCCGGTCCGTCTCGGTGTAGTTGCACAGCTCGCCGACGAAGAAGCCGTTGTTGAGGATGTTGTGGTGCGACAGGGTCGCGCCCTTCGGGAACCCGGTCGTGCCCGAGGTGTACTGGATGTTGATCGGGTCATCGGCCGACAACCCGGCCTGCAGATGCTTCAACCGCTCCGGGTCCCCACCGGCCGTCATCAGGGCCTGCCAATCCGGCCCGCCGAGGATCACGACGTGCTCCAGCGCGGCGCACTTTTCCCGGACTTCTTCGACCATGGCCGGGTAGTCGGAGGTCTTGAACTTGTCCGAGGCGACCAGCAACCGGATCCCGGCCTGGTTGAGGACGTACTCCAGCTCGTGCGACCGGTACGCGGGGTTGATGTTGACCAGGATCGCGCCGATCTTCGCCGTCGCGTACTGCAGGAACGTCCACTCCGCCCGGTTCGGCGACCAGATCCCCACCCGGTCACCCTTCCCGATCCCCCGCGCCACCAACCCCAGCGCCAGGGCGTCGACTTCGGCGGCCAGCTCCCGATAGGTCCACCGGCGCCCCGCGGTGCGGTCGACCAGGGCGTCGCGGTCGCCGAACGCCGCGACCGTCCGGTCGAAGTTGTCGCCGATGGTGTCCCCGAGCAGCGGGACCTGCGACGTCCCCGAGGCGTAACTCGGCAGGGCGGGCGCGTCAGGCATGGTGCCTCCTGAAGTCGGCGGTGACTGCCGCCGAGTCTAGGAACCAGGTGCCTGATCAGCCAGCTCAATGGCAGGATCCTTCTTGGGAAGAGGGAGGGAACCCGATGCGAAGAATCCTGACTCTGGCCACGGCGATCCTGCTGCTCGCGCCGGCCGTACCGGCGTCCGCGGCGGCCCGCGTGATCGTGCTGCCGGGTGCCACGTCCGCCGAAGGGATCACCGCGGCCGGCGGCGGCACCTACTACACCGGCGACCTCATCGCCGGCACGATCTTCCGCGAGGACGTCAAGCGCGGCACCGCCGAGCGCTTCATCGAGGCGCCACCCGGGGCGATGGCGGCCGGGGTGGACCTGGACCGGCGCCACGACCTGCTGTTCGTCGCCGGTGGGAAGGCCGGCAAGGCTTACGTCTACAACGTGCGCACCAAGGCGAAGGTCGCGGACTTCACCTTCGGCGACGCGCAGACGTCCTACGTCAACGACGTGGCCGTGACCCCGCAGGGCGCCTGGTTCACCGACTCCTACCACCCGCAGCTGTTCTTCGTGCCGGTCGTGGCCGGCGTGCTCGGCGCGCCGCGCACCCTGCCGCTGAGCGGGCCGGGCGCGGGCGGCTCCCCCGACACCTTCTTCATGAACGACGTCATCGCCACGCCGTCCGGCGACACCCTGCTCGTGGCCGCCACGACGCCCGGCAAGGTGTACAAGATCAACCCGGTCACCGGCGCCAGCGCGGAGATCGAGGGAGTGAACGCGCCCGGTGTCGCCAGTCTCGTGCTCGAGGGCCACCGGCTCTGGGCGGTGCAGCTCGACGACAAGATCACCCGGTGGTGCCTCGACGGCGACCTGGGCCGCGGAACCGCCAACGGCACGATCACCGATCCGCTGTTCGACCAGCCGGTTTCGGCGGCGAAGATCGGCGACCGGCTCGCCGTCGTCAACTCCCACATCTTCAGCGGCTACCCGCCCACCAGCCCGACCTACGAAGTCCTGCTCGTCGGCGCGTGACTGGTAGGGTCCGGACGGACTTCGAGGGGGCGATCGATGGCCGGCCAGGGGTTTCGCGACGAGCTGACCCAGTTGCTGCAGGCGCGCTACCCGCTGCTGGTCGTCGAGACGCACGAAGAGCAGCGGGTGCTGCGGGAGATCCGCGCGGTCGCGGAGGACCAGCAGCGCCTTCGCACGCCGCGGCGGGTGTACGTCTGGTCGTCGACCACCGGGCTCGCGCCCGCGGGCGGGCCGCCGATCAGCGACACGCGCACCGCGGCCGCCGCGCTCGAGCGGATCTACGGCTGGGGTGAGCCCGCCGTCTTCGTCTTCGCCGACCTGCACCCGTCGCTGGTTTCCGAAGGCGGGCACCGGCCCGATCCCGACGTCGTCCGGCGGCTGCGCGAACTCGCCGCCGCGTTCAAGACCCGGCCGGTGCCGCTGAGCCTGATCCTCGTGTCGCCGTCCCTGCCGGTGCCGCCCGAGCTGGAGCACGACGCGACCGTCGTCGACTTCCCGCTGCCCGACCAGCGCCAGATCGGCGAGCTGCTGGACGGCATGGTCGCCGCGCACCGGCAGAACGTCCGGATCAGCATCGACCGCGACGACCGGGACATGATCGTCGCCGCCGCGCGGGGCCTCACGCTGCCGGAAGCCGAGAACGCGTTCGCCAGGGCCCTGGTCGAAGGCGGTGGGCTCGACCCCAGCGATCTCGAGCTGATCCTCGCCGAGAAGCGCCAGGCCGTCCGCCGGTCCGGGATGCTCGACATCGTCCCCGCGGAGACGAGCTTCGACGCCGTCGGCGGGCTGGACCGGCTCAAGCGCTGGCTGACCAAGCGCACCGGCACCTGGACGCCCGCCGCGTCGGCGTACAACCTCGCGGCGCCGAAGGGCCTGCTGCTCACCGGCGTGCCCGGCTGCGGCAAGAGCCTGTCCGCGGTCTGCGTCGCGAACATGTGGCGGCTGCCCCTGCTGCGGCTGGACCTCGGGCGCGTCTTCGCCGGGCTGGTCGGCTCCAGCGAGAAGAACATCCGCACGGTCATCCGCACCGCGGAAGGCATCGCGCCCTGCGTGCTGTGGGTCGACGAGATCGAGAAGGGTCTGGCCGGCGCGGGCGGCGGGGGTGACGGCGGCACCGCGCGGCGAGTGTTCGGCACGTTCCTGTCGTGGATGCAGGAGAAGTCGGCGCCGGTGTTCGTGATGGCGACCGCGAACCAGGTCGGCTCGCTGCCGCCCGAGTTCCTGCGCAAGGGCCGGTTCGACGAGATCTTCTTCGTCGACCTGCCCTCGGCGCCCGAGCGCGCCGCGATCTGGCGGATCCACCTGGCCAAGCGCGTCACCGACCCGTTCGTGGCCAGCGAACTGCGGCTCGACGACGCGCTGTTCGCCGAGCTGGCCGACGTCAGCGCGGGTTACAGCGGCGCCGAAATCGAGCAGGCCGTGCTGTCCGGGCTGGTCGACGCGTTCGCCGAGAAGCGGCCGCTGCGCCGCGACGACCTCGTGCGCGCGGTGAAGTCGACCGTGCCGCTGTCGGTCACCCAGGCCGACGAGATCCTGGCCATCCGGAACTGGGCGGAGACCCGGGCCGTCGCGGCCACCGACACTTCCGGTGAGGTCGTCGAGGCTCCCGTCGCGCCACCGCAGCCGGAGTCCCCGAGGGGAAGGACGATCGACGTATGACGCACCGCGTGACCGTCACCATCGCCAAGGACGGCTCGATCAGCGCCGAAACGCACGGCGTGACCGGGTCCAAGTGCCTCGACTACATCCCGCTGCTCGAAGACCTGCTCGGCGCGGAAACGGTGTCGTCGGAGTTCACCGAGGACTACCGCCGGACCTCCGCCGAGGTCGAGAACCCGGCGTCGCAGCAGCAATGGAACTCCTGAACCTCCACCGGATCGTCGACGTCACCGCGGCCGAAGGTCCCGGCGTGCGGTGCGCGGTGTGGACGCAGGGGTGCTCGGTGCGCTGCCCCGGCTGCTTCAACCCGCAGACGTGGACCACGCGCGGCGGGACGCCGATGCCGTGGCCCGACCTGGTTTCGCACGTGCTCGCGATTCCCGGGATCGAGGGCGTCACGCTGCTCGGCGGCGAGCCGTTCGACCAGGCCGAGCCGCTGGGGCACTTCGCTTCCGCGGTCCGTTCCGAAGGCCTCTCGGTGATGACGTTCACCGGACATGTGCTGGAGGACCTGCCGCCGTCGAAGCTCCTCGACTCGACGGATCTGCTGGTGGACGGGCCGTTCCTGGCGGACCGGCCGGAGACCGCGCGGCCGTGGGTCGGGTCGGTCAACCAGCGGTTCCACTTCCTGACCGACCGCTACGACGAGTCGATCTTCACCACGCCGAACCGCCTGGAACTGACGATCGGGGTGGACGGCGGGATCGAAGTGAACGGGTTCGCCACCACCGAAGTACTGGAAGCGCTGCTCGAAGGGGATCACCGATGAGTGTCACGCTGAAGCTGCGCAGCGAAGCACTGGCCCAGCTCAACGCCGCGACGATCGCCGCGCACGCGCAGGCGCAGCCGGGTGTCGTCACCGTGCGGACCCGGATGCGGCACCGCGACCTGCTCGCCCGCGCGCTCACCGGGCTGCGGGCGCAGGTCACCGACGACGGCAACTCCGTCGTCGCCGCGTGGGAGGGACGGCGGATCACGTTCGTGTACGGCCCCGAGGGCGTCCAGCTGGCGCACGTCGACGGCCCCGGTCTCGCCGAGGCCGAAGCGCAGCGGCTGGTGCTGTCGGTCGACGAGGCGTACGCGGCTCAGGTGCAGCAGTCGGTGTTGGCGCGGCTGAAGGCGCGCGCGGCTTCGAACGGGATGGTCGTCGAGTCGGAGCGGGTGAACGCCGACCAGTCGATCAGCGTCACGCTGACCGCCACGTCGTGACCGAGGTCAGGGTCGGGCTGATCGAGTTCGGCAAGGCGCTCAACGACTCCGTCACCCTCCCCGGCCTCGGCGAGCTCCCGGGCGGCCAGGTCAGCGCGGGCCGGGCGGTCCGCGG
>NZ_JAAGNB010000833.1:0-7683 GCF_010550475.1 Amycolatopsis sp. SID8362 | reverse complement strand
CGGCCGGCGGCCCGCCGGCCAGGACACCCGCACGGCGCTCGTCGAGGCCGCGCGGGCGGTGTTCGCCGAGAGCGGCTACGACGGCGCGACGGTGCGCGCGATCGCCACCCGCGCCGGCGTCGACGCGGCGATGGTCAACCACTGGTTCGGCAGCAAGGAAGGCCTGTTCGCGAAGGCCGTGCTCCAGCTCCCGTTCGACCCCGTGGAGCTGCAGGGGGAGATCCGCCGCGGCCCGGACGCCGAGATCGGCGAACGCATCGTCCGCACCTTCCTCACCCGCTGGGACGGCGCGGGCGGCGACGTCTTCCAGGCACTGGTCCGCAGCATCACCGGCCACGAGCTGGCCGGCCAGGTCCTGCGGAGCTTCTTCCAGAACTTCTTCACCGGGCTGATCACGTCGATCGGCTCCGACCGGATCCCGCTGCGCACGGCGCTCTGCGCGTCCCAGCTGGTCGGCATGGGCATGATCCGGTACGTGGCGAAGTTCGAACCCCTGGTGGCGGCGGAGGTCGACACCCTCGTCGCGGCGGTGGCGCCGACCGTGCAGCGCTACATCACCGGCGAGATCGACTAGCGGGCGAGCAGCAGCGCGAGCAGCGCCAGCGCGCCCGGCAGCACCTGCACGAACAGGATCCGCTTGCTCGCCGTCGCCGCGCCGTAGAGGCCCGCGACGATCACGCAGATCAGCCCGTACAGCAGGAGTTGGAACTCGCCCGCGATCAGGCCCCACACCAGCGCGAGCGCCAGGAAGCCGTTGTACAGCCCCTGGTTCGCGGCGAGCGTCTTGCTCTCCTCCGCGAACTCCTTCGTGGTGCCGAAGGCGGCGCGGGCGCGCGGGGTGGTCCAGAGGAACATCTCCAGGACGACGATGTAGACGTGGATCAGGGCGACCAGCCCGACCAGGACGTCGGCGACGATTGTCACGCGTGCTCTTTCTCGTCGGCCAGGAGCAGGCGCTCCTCGGTGTCGAAACAGGTGTGCGTGCCGGTGTGACAGGCCGGGCCGGTCTGGTCGACGCGCAGCAGCACCGTATCGCCGTCGCAGTCGATGCGCACCTCGCGAACGTGCTGGTAGTGGCCGGACGTCTCGCCCTTGACCCACAGCTTCTCCCGGCTGCGCGACCAGTACGTGCCGCGGCGGGTGGCCAGGGTCGCGGCAAGGGCGTCGTCGTTCATCCAGGCCATCATCAGCACGTCGGAGGTGGCGTGCTCGACGACGACCGCGGCGATCAGGCCGTCGGCGTTGCGCTTGAGGCGCGCCGAGACGGCCGCGTCCAGGCTCATGCTTGCGCTCCCAGGATGTGCCGCTTGAGCGGCATCGAATTCAACAGGACGAACGCGTAGCCGTAGCCCGCGAAGGACAGGCCGGAGAACAGCTTGTTCCACCACAGTTCCGCGGCCAGCAGCAGGAAGGCGTGCAGCAGCGCGAACACCACGGTGACGACCAGGCCGCCGATGCGCGCGCTGCCCATCTTGTGCACGAGCCCGGTGGTCACGACGCCGCCGAGGATCAGCGCGAGCGCGGGCACCCGGTAGATCGCCAGCCCCGCCCCGGCGCCGAGCACCGGGATCAGGTCGAGCAGCGCCCACGCCACCGGCAGCCCGACCAGCAGGGCGGCGGTGACCTTCACCTCGACGGGTGCCTGCCAGGACTTCACCGGACCTCGACCCCGCCTTCGCGCAGCGCGCCCTTGACGTCGCCGATCTTCAGCTGTCCGAAGTGGAACACGCTGGCCGCGAGCACCGCGTCCGCGCCGGTCCGCACCGCGGGCAGGAAGTGCTCGAGCGCACCCGCTCCCCCGCTGGCGATCACCGGCACCCGCACGGCCTTGCGGACCAGCTCGATGAGCTCGAGGTCGAAGCCGTTCTTGGTGCCGTCGGCGTCCATGGAGTTCAGCAGGATCTCGCCGACGCCGAGCTCTTCGCCCCGCGCGGCCCACTCGACGGCGTCGATCCCGGTGCCGCGGCGGCCGCCGTGGGTGGTGACCTCGAAGCCGGACGCGGTCGGCTCGCCGCCGTCGGGGACGCGGCGCGCGTCGACGGAAAGCACGATGCACTGCGAGCCGAACCGGCGAGAGGCTTCGTGGAGGAACTCCGGCCGGGCGATGGCGGCGGTGTTGATGCTCACCTTGTCCGCGCCGGTCCGCAGCAGCCGGTTGACGTCGTCGTTGCTGCGGACGCCGCCGCCGACGGTGAGCGGGATGAAGACCTGCTCGGCCGTGCGGCGGACCACGTCGTAGGTGGTTTCGCGGTCGCCGGAGGACGCCGTGACGTCGAGGAACGTCAGCTCGTCGGCCCCTTCGGCGTCGTAACGCCGGGCCAGCTCGACCGGGTCGCCGGCGTCGCGGAGGCCGGCGAAGTTGACGCCCTTCACGACCCGGCCCGCGTCGACGTCGAGACAGGGGATCACCCGCACCGCGACAGACATGCGCACCAGCGTAGTCAAAGGGGCTCTAAGCTCTGCCAATGGCACGGGCGGGACGGCGGCCGGGACAGACGGAGACGCGCGAGAAGATCCTCGACGCGGCCCGCCACCGGTTCGCCGAACTGGGCTACGACGGCGCGACGGTCCGCGGGATCGCCGCCGACGCGGGCGTCAACGCGGCACTGCTGCACCACTTCTTCGGCAGCAAGCAGGCCCTCTTCGCGGCGGCGATGAACCTCCCGGTCAACCCGGCTTCGCTGGTTCCGGCCATCCTCGCGGGCCCGCGCTCGGGCGTGGGCGAACGCCTGGTGCGGGCGTTCCTGGCGGTGTGGGCCGTCCCGGAAGGACGCACGCCGTTCATCGCGATGCTGCGCGCGGCGGCGACGAACGAGCAGGTCGCGCTGATGATGCGCCAGTTCATCGAGCGCACGGTGCTGGCCGAGGTGGCGCGGGCGCTGGCGGTGCCCAAGATCCGGGTGACCGGGATCGCGGCGCAGATGATGGGCGTCGCGCTGCTGCGGTACGTGATCAAGCTGCCCCCGCTGGCCGACGCCGACGACGAGGAGATCGTCGCCCTGCTGGCCCCGGTGGCCCAGTACTACCTGGATTCCCGCGACGGTGTCGAAACGGGCGGGGCGCGTTCGTAGCGGGGGTGAGAGTCCCCCTTACCCGAGGAGCGCCCGATGACCGCCCAGTACACGTTCGACGTCTTCATGAGCCTCGACGGCTTCGGTTCCCACACCGGCGATTGGGGTGGGCACTGGGGCAAGCAGGGCCCGGAACTGCTCGCGCACCGCCTCGCGCAGTACCGCGAGGACCAGCGGATGGTCTTCGGCGCGCACACCCACCGGGTGAACGCGCGGATGCTCTCGGCCGCGGCGGAGCTCGACCCGTGGGTGACCCGCCTCCGGACTCTCCCGGCGACGGTGCTGTCCACCACACTCGCCGACCCCCTCGGCTGGCCGGACGCGACGATCGTGGCCGGCGACGCCGTCGAGGTCGTCGCGCGGCTGAAGGAGGAGTCGCCGGTACCGCTGCGGTCGCACGGGAGCCTGACGCTGAACCGCGCCCTGCTGGCGGCGGGCCTGGTGGACCGCGTCCAGGTGACGGTGTTCCCGGTGCTCACAGGACAGACGGGCGTGCGGCCCGTCTTCGAGGGGGTGGCGGACCTCGACCTGGAGCTGCTGGAGACCCGGACACTCGACGGCCGGACGCAGGAGCTGATCTACCGGCCGACGCGGCACGGGTGAAGCGGGCATCCGGCGTTCATGTCCCGGACACCCGATTCGTCTAGTTTCCGCGCGTGCGCAGACTTCTTCCGGTGGCCGTGGCCGCCGTCTCCCTGGTGTCCGCCGTTCCCGCCTCCGCCGCGTCACCGGATCCTTCGCCGGTTGCCCAGACGCAGGCCTTCGTCGACGATTCCGCCGCGTCCCCGGCCAACGCCGATGCCGACGACCCGGCCATCTGGGTCCACCCGCACGATCCTTCCCGCAGCGTGGTGCTCGGGACGCTCAAGGAGGGCGGGCTCGCCGCGTTCGACCTCGACGCGCGGACCCTCCAGCTGGTCGCCGCGCCGGCCGCGCCGACGCCCGGCGCCGCTCCCGGGCGGTTCAACAACGTCGACGTCGTCGGTGACCTCGCCGTCGTGAGCGACCGGGGGCGAGACCGGATCCGGGTCTACCGGATCGACCCGGCGGGCGCCGCGGCGGGCGGGCACGTGCTGCGGGACGTCACCGATCCCGCCGCCGCGCCGGTGTTCTCCGCGTCGGAGTCCGAAGTGGACGGTCAGTGGACCGCGTACGGCCTGGCCGCCGGACGCGACCCGCGCACCGGCGTCCGGTGGGTCGCGGTGACCCGGCGGCACGAGACGCGGGTGGCGCTGCTGAAGCTGGCCGACCGGCCGGACGGCACCGTCGGCACGGTGCCACTGGCCACCGTCGATCTGCCGTCGACGTTCCGGCTGCCGGACGGCACGACGTGGTCGCCCTGCGAGGAACCCGGCGAAGGCCCGCAGCTGGAGGGGTCGGTGTTCGACGGCCGCGTGCTCTACACCGCCCAGGAGGACGTCGGGATCTGGCGGATCCCGCTGACGTCCGCCGGGTTCGGGCGGCCCGAGCTGGTCGACCGGGTGCGCTCCTACGGCGTCCCGCAGCGCTGGAACGCCGCGACCGAGGAGTGCGTCCCCGACGGCGCCGACCCGGGCTTCGGCGGCCGGTGGCTCGAAGCCGACGCCGAAGGGCTGGCGGTCGCCGACGGCACGCTCTTCGCGTCCAGCCAGGGCGACTCCCGGTTCGTCGTGTACGGCCGGCGCACGCGCGACCTCCGGATCGTCGCAGGCCGCGGCACCGACTCGGTCGAGCACTCCGACGGCTCGGCGATCACCACCACGCCGCTCGGCCGCCGCTACCCGCACGGCCTCCTGGTGGTCCACGACGGCGAGCGCCGCCCATCGGCGGGCGACCTCCCGACCACGGGCTTCGCCTTCGTGCGCCTCGAAGACGTTCTCCGCGGGTAACACCGGATTTTTCCCGGCACCATTGTCCAGGATTTGTCCCGTTATCGGCCGCGGTGATTCTTTTACCGCGGCCGATAATCCGCAACTGTCCACTGATGGCGGTATCTCCGGCATCGATTCTGCGTAGGTTCACGGCATGCCGCGCCTCCATTCCGCGCTCGTCGTCCTGCTCGTGGCCACCTCCGTTGTTCCCGTTTTCCCGGCCGCCGCGGCCGGCGGGACCGCGACGGGTGCGGTGTGCGACAACCAGCCCGCCCTCTACGCACAGGCGCCGCCGGGTGCCGTGGCCGTCGACCTGGCCGTCGAGGGCGACCTGAGCGTCAAGACCCAGGCGTCGCCGCCGGGGACCACCTTCTGGCTGCCGCCCGGCACGCACCGGCTGGCGCCCGACCAGTACGGGCAGGTCATCCCCAAGGACGGCGACGTCTACCTCGGTGCCCCCGGCGCGGTGCTCGACGGCCGCGGCGTCAACCGGGCCGCGTTCACCCAGCAGGCCAAGGACGTCGTCATCCGCGGCCTCACCATCCAGAACTTCGTCGCGCCGCAGGACCAGGGCGTCGTCAACCACGACTCCGGCGAGCACTGGGTCATCGAGAACACCACCATCCAGCACAACACCGGCGCCGCGCTGATGGCCGGCGCCCGGCAGGTGGTCCGGGCCAGCTGCCTGCGCGACAACGGGCAGTACGGGATGAACGCCTACCGCCCCGACAACGCGATCACCGGGCTGCTCGTCGAGGGCAACGAAATCACCGGGAACAACGTCGACGACTGGGAAACGCGCAACCCCGGCTGCGGGTGCAGCGGCGGAATCAAGTTCTGGGCCGTGAACGGCGCCGACGTCCGCGGCAACTGGATCCACCACAACCACGGCGTCGGCCTGTGGGCGGACACCAATGACAACGATTTCCTGGTCGAAGACAACGTCATTGAAGACAATGACGCGGAAGCGATCCTCTACGAGATCAGCTACAACGTCGTGATCCGGCACAACGCCATCCGCCGCAACAACGTGGTGGCGGGCAGCCGGCGCGCGTCCCGCGGCGACAACTTCCCGTCCGCGTCGGTGTACATCTCCGAATCCGGCGGCGAACCCCGCGTGCCGGCCCGCACCGACGTCATCGACATCTACGGCAACACCTTCGAGGACAACTGGTCCGGCATCACGCTGTGGGAGAACGCCGACCGCTTCTGCAACAGCCCGGCGAACACGTCGACCGCGAGCTGCACCAAGCTCGTCGCCGACCGCACCCAGTGCGCGGCACCGGGCATCGAGTCGGCGCCGCTGTTCGACGACTGCCGCTGGAAGACCCAGCGGGTCGAGATCCATTCGAACACCTTCCGCTTCGATCCGGCCCGCCCCGGCTGCGCCGGGCTGTGCGGCCGGATGGCCGTGCTGTCGAACTACGGCACCTACCCGGCGTGGTCCCCGTACCGGGGCACGCTGGTGCAGGAGGCGATCACCCACGACCAGGACAACTACTGGTACAGCAACGACTACTTCGGCCCGTGGGCGTTCGTCGCCGGCGACACCTCCCGCACCCTCACCCCGGCGCAGTGGCAGAACGATCCCTGGAACCAGGACGACTGCGCCTCCTTCGACGGCGTGACACCGAACTGCTGACCGGTCACCAGAAGAAGACTCGAGCCGATCGGCTTGGCCGCGACGGCGTACCTGGGGCAACCCCGCACCGCCGCCGGCGAACCGCCGCGTGTACCGGCGGCAGTCCGCGACGAGCCCCCGGACCGCCCCCGTGAACAACGCGAACGGACCGATCGCGAACGTGGCCACGAGCACCGCCACGCCGGCCGAAACGGCTGCCGTCTTCCCCCTCGTCATCGCCCCTCCTCCAGGTCTTCTTCCTCCCGGATCCCAGGAAAGCACGCACCACCGACAGGAATTTCCGAGCGGCCTGACCCCACCGCGGAACCCGGGAACGCACCGGAGTTGAGAGCCACCCGGACCGGTGAACGGCGAGCCCGTCGCACCCGGCGATCACCCCCGGCGAGACGCCCACTGTGACCGCGACTACGCTGAACTGCGCCGAACCGGTGAACTCGCCCCGAAAAAACTTCTCGCCCGCGTGCATCAACCCGGGCCCCTCGCGCGTCCATGGGGAGAACGGAAGGGACGCGTGTGAGCTTCGAAGAGTTCGTCGCGGAGCGGCTGGACGGCCTGCTCCGCTACGCCACCGTCCTGACGAACGACCCGCACCTGGCGCAGGACATCGTCCAGGACGTGCTGCTGCGCGCCCAGCAGCGGTGGGACGGCATCGACACCCCGCCGTCGTACGTGCGGCGGATGATCACCAACGAGTACCTCTCGTGGCGCCGGCGGGCCGTGCGGCGGATGGTGCCGAGCAGCCACGACGTCCTCGACGCGCTCGGCCCGCCCGAAGCCGACCCGGCCACTGCCTACGACGAGCGGGACGCGATGCTCGGCCTGCTCGCCACGCTGCCCCGCAAGCAGCGCGCGGCGATCGTGCTGCGGTACTACGAGAACTACTCCGACGCCGAGATCGCCGCGGTCCTGCGCTGCGGCGCGTCCACCGTGCGCAGCCAGATTTCCCGCGCGCTGGCGACCCTGCGCCAGGCGCCGCACCCCGCGGTACTCACCACCGGAGCTGGAGAATGACCCGCAGCGAGCACGACACCGAGACGCTGATCCGGGAGAGCCTGGACCGGCTCGCCGCCCGCGCCCCGGACGGCCGGGCGGTGCGGGACGCGCTGGCCCGCGCCGGGCG
>NZ_JAAGNB010000785.1:0-5005 GCF_010550475.1 Amycolatopsis sp. SID8362 | reverse complement strand
GCGTGCGGGAGCGCCGCGGCGCCGACGTCGGTGAGCCGGACAGTCCGGCCGGAGCGGTCCAGCAGCTCCTGCCCGAGCTCCCGTTCCAGCCGCCGGACCTGCGCGCTCACCCCGGGCTGGGCGACGTGCAGCCGCTCGGCCGCGCGAGTGAAGTTGCCTTCCTCGGCGACCGCGACGAAGTAGGAGAGCTGGTGCAGTTCCATAAGCACTGATTCTAGCTGGCAGACAAACCAGATCTTGGACTTCTGATCAGCTTCGCTCCAGGCTGGAAGCAGCGAACGAAAGGAGCCAAAATGCACACCCTCCGCCCAGGTCAGGACGGTTACGCCGAAGAAGTCGCCGGGTTCCAGACGGCAGTGCCCAGCTCGCCCGCGGTCGTCGTCGCCGCCGAAAGCGCCGAAGACGTCGTCGCCGCCGTGCGGTACGCCGCCGCGCACGGGCTGCCGGTCGCCGTCCAGGCCACCGGCCACGGCCTCACCGCGGGCACCGACGGCCTGCTGATCAGCACCCGCCGGATGACCGGCGTGGAAATCGACGCGTCGGCCCGGACCGCCCGGGTGGAAGCGGGCGCACGCTGGGGCGCGGTCATCGAGGCCGCCGGCGAGCACGGCCTGGCACCGCTCAGCGGCTCGTCGCCGGACGTCGGCGTCGTCGGCTACACGCTCGCGGGCGGCTTCGGGCTGATGGCCCGCCGGTACGGCCGCGCCGCCGACCACGTCCGCGCCCTCGACGTCGTCACCGCCGACGGCGAGCTCCGGCGCGTCGAGCCCGGCTCGGACCTGTTCTGGGCGCTGCGCGGCGGCCGCGACAGCTTCGGCGTCGTCACGGCGGTGGAGTTCGACCTCTTCCCGGTCTCGCACCTCTACGGCGGTGGCCTCTACTTCGCCCCCGAAGACGTGCCGGCGGCGCTGCGGGCCTGGCGCACGTGGTCGGCGGCCGCGCCGGACGCGCTGACGACGTCGCTGGCCATGGTCGAGTACCCCGACCTCCCGGTGCTGCCGGCACCGCTGCGCGGGAAGCACATCGCGCAGATCCGCGTCGCTTACCTCGGCGAGGACGGCGACGAGCTGGTCGCGCCGCTGCGGGCCGCGGCGCCGGTGCTCATGGACACGCTGAAGGTCATGCCGTTCACCGAGTCGGGCTCGATCGCGGCCGAACCCCGCCAGCCGCACGGCTACCACGGCACCAACGCGACCGTCTCGCAGCTCAACGACGCCATGCTCGACGCCGTCGTCGAGCACGCGGGCCCGGGCGCGGCCACCCCGCCGGTGCTCATCATCGACCGGCTCGGCGGCGCGCTCGCCCGGCCGGCGGCGGTCACGGGCGTCGGCTGGGACAGCTCGGCCGAGTTCGTCGTCCGGGCGCTGTCACTGGTCGGCGACGGCGGGGTCGCGGCCGTCCGGACCGCGCACGCGAAGCTGTTCGACACGCTGGCGCCGTGGACGACCGGGCGGCTGCTGCCCTTCGTGTACGGCGAGCACGCCGCGATCGAGGGCGTCCACCCGGCCGCGGACCTGCGACGACTCGGGGAGCTGAAGCGCCGTTACGACGTTCGGAGCACCTTCCGGGCGCTCGGACCGGAGGCAAAGGCGAGGTAAGCCGACGTCCTATACTCGCCCGGACGATCACACCGACGGGGGAACCGACTTGCGCACGATGAGCCACGAGGACTACCTCGGCATGCGGCGGTTCCCCGGTCTGGACGGCCTTCGCGCGATCGCCGCGACGATGGTGATCTTCTTCCACTTCGGCGGCCAGAACTGGACGTGGCTGTCGGGCTGGGTCGGCGTCTACCTGTTCTTCGTGCTGTCCGGCTTCCTGATCACGACGCTGCTGCTGCGCGAGCAGGACCGGACCGGCCGGATCTCGCTGTCGAACTTCTACATCCGGCGCGTGTTCCGGATCCTGCCGCCGTACCTGGTGATCCTGGGCGGGATCGTCGCTTTCGTGGCGCTGCGCGGCGAATTCCACGCCCGCGACTTCCCGAACGCGCTGAAGTTCTACCTGACGTTCCTCAACGAGTTCCTGCCGTCGTTCACCAACGGCACGGACAACTTCTTCAGCGGCTCGTGGACGCTTGGGATCGAGGAGAAGTTCTACCTGGTCTGGCCGTTCCTGCTGGTGTTCCTCGGGATCGGCGCGGCGAAGCGCAAGTTCCTGCTGGTCGGCGCGGCGATGGTCGTCCTGCTGGCCCTGGTCCCGCTGACCACCGGCGGCTGGCTGCTGCACGGCGCGAACGTGCCGATCTACCGCTCGACGGTGCACTACTTCATCCTGGCGGCGGGCTGCCTGCTGGCGATCCTGCTGCACTACCGCCGCGGTTACGCGCTGCTGAAGCCGCTGACGCACCCGCTGGCGGCGATCCCGATCGTGGCAGGGTTCGTGGTGTTCCACACGAACCTCGACACGCTGTGGAACGGCACGGGCCAGAACCTGTGGCTGCTGGTGGCGTACGCGTTCGCGGCGATGCTGCTGCTGATCGTCCTGGTCAGCCCGGGCCCGGCCCGCTGGCTGATGGGCACGGCCCCGCTGCGGTTCGTCGGCGAGCGGTCGTACTCGCTGTACCTGCTGCAGGGCCCGGTGCACTTCGTGGTCATCCAGGCGGTCCCGGGCCTGGCCCGCAACCACACGACGAGCGCGGTGGTCGTCTTCCTGGTCGGCCTGGCGATCGCGGACCTGATCCACCGGTGGGTGGAGAAGCCGCTGATCGACGTGGGCAAGCGGTTGATCGCGCGGAAGGAGGCGCGGCGAGCGGAGCGGGAGACGGCTCGGCGGCCGGCCGAGCCGCGTGCCGAGCCGGAGCCCGCTCCCGCTCCTGCGACCTCGGCTTCCTGACCCCCGCCGGCCCCCGCACTCACCTCGCCCCGGCCGGCGAGCCGCGAGTGCCGCCGGAGCCCCGCGACCTTCGGCATCCCCGGCCTGGCCACGCCCGCAACCTCGGCTGCGGAGCCCTGACCCGGCACCAGTGCCGCATCCCCCGGCCTGGTCACACCTGCGACCTCGGCTGCCGAGCCCTGGCCCCGCGCCAGTGCCGCTGACTGGATCGGGCGGAAGGCGGCCCCGCCGAGCCTCAGATCCCCGCTGCTTCCTGAGCCGCCACGTGACCGCGAGGCAGGCCTGCCATGCCTGGGCATCCTGCGGCTCGGCCGACCCGGCGGGACGCAGCCCGGGGCCAGCCGAGCCGCAGCACCCCGCCCGCACCAGCCCCGGCCGCTCGCCGAGCGACGGCCGGAGCTACCCCCGCGGCCTCTGCTTCTTAGCGCTCGAAGACCACGATCGGGATCACCCGGTCCGTCTTCGTCTCGTACTCCGCGAAACCCTCCGCGTGCGCGACCATCCCCGCGTACAGGCGGTCCCGCTCGGCGCGGTCCGCGATCACCGTCGCCGTCGCCTCGAACTTCTCGGTACCGACCTCGAGCGTGACCTTCGGGTTCGCGACCAGGTTGTGGTACCAGGCCGGGTTCTTCGGGGCACCACCCATCGACGCGGCGACGACGTAACGGTCGCCGTCGGTGGTGTACACCAGCGGGGACAGCCGAGCCTCGCCGCTCTTCGCGCCGATCGTCGTGAGGAGCAGCACGTTCTTGCCCTCGAAGTAGCCGCCGACCACGCCGTTGTTGGCGCGGAACTCGTCCACGACCTGCTTGTTGAAGTCGTTCATGTCGGCTGGTGCGGTCATGGGGATCCCCTGTTCTGGCCGGTACGCTCGACCCGCGAGGTAGGCTCGGACGAGCCGAAGCGTTTGCTTTGCAAACAAAGCTACCGACCGGAGGTGAGCGGTGTCAACGCAGCCCGGCCTGAGCGTCGAGGACGGCGTGCGGCAGCTCCTGCTGCTCATGCCCCGCCTGGTCGGCCGCGCGAAGCGGACGCCGGTGCCCGCGGAGCTCGACGGCTGCGCGCTCGCGCCGCGGCACCTGTCGCTGCTTTCCTACCTGCTCTTCGACGGCCCCATGACGGTCACCGAGCTGGCCACCCGGCTCCAGGTCGCCCCGACGACGGCGAGCCTGATGGTCGGCGACCTCAGCCGCCAGGGCGTGCTGAACCGCGACGAGGACCCCGCCGACCGGCGCCGCACAATCGTCAGCATCACGCCGGACAAGCGCCCGGCGGTCGACGCCTGGCTGGCCCGCGGCGCGCAGGCGTGGAGCAACGCGCTGACGCCGCTGAGCCCGGCCGAGCGGCAGCTGGTGATCGCGACGCTGGAGGCCTACGAACGCGGCACGTGCGAAGGCCCCGGCTGCTGACTCAGTCTTCGGCGCGCTTTTCGCGGGCCAGCTTCCGCTGCGCCTCAGCGCGTTCCCGGCACTTGCGCAGGAACTCCTCGTCGTCCTCCGCGCTCGTCGCCGCGAAGCGCCCGGGGCGGTCGTACTCCGGGTACGCCGGCGCGTTGCGCTCGTACGGCCCGCGCGCCCGCGTCACCTGCTGCGGCCGGCCCGCGACCAGCCAGATGATCGACCCCACCAGCGGCACCACCAGCACGAGCAGCAGCCACAGGCCCTTCGGCAGGTTGCGGCAGGACGACTCGTCCGTCGTGATCACGTCGGCCAGGCAGAAGATCCACAGCCCGAGCGTCACGATCCCGAGCAGTCCGTCCATGTACAGCACGTTCCGCGCCCTTCCCCCGAGAAATGAACGCGGTAAGTCTTAGCAGAACCCGTTTCCGGGTCAGCCGCGGGTCACCCACAGCCGGGCGGGCATCCGGAGATTCGGCGACGACACCCACTCCGTCTTCGTTTCTGTCAGGCGAAACCCCTGCAGCGCCTGGAGAACGCCGGTCGCGAGGGCGGTCGCGTGCCGCGAACCCGGGCAGGCGCGCGGTCCGGCGCCGAACGGCGTCCCCGCCAGCGAGACCGAGACGTCGGCGCCGTCGATCCGGCGGCGGGTGGACAGCACCGGCTGCCCGGCGGGTTTTCCGGTAAGCCACGCGGAAACCTCGTTGCCGATGAGCCCCGCGGTGGCGTCGCACGCCTGGACGAGCAGGCCGATCCGCGCGGCCGCCCGCTCG
>NZ_JAAGNB010000746.1:0-6543 GCF_010550475.1 Amycolatopsis sp. SID8362 | reverse complement strand
CCGGCCGCGCAGCCGTTTCGCGAGCACCGCGGCCCGCAGCCGGGCGGCGCGGTCGGCGTCCGCCTCCGGGCGGATGTCGAACGTGGTCATGCGCTGGCCTCCTCGGTGAGGGAGTCGAGGAGCTCCTGCTCGGACATGCCGGCGAGCTCGGCCTCGATCTCGGTGTGGACCACGGCGGCGAGCGCGGCGACCGTGGTGGTCTGGAACAGCACGGGCAGGGAGAGGTCCACGCCGAACGCGGCCTGCAGCCGCATCCGGACCTTGGCGGCGAGCACGGAATGCCCACCGAGGGCGAAGAAGTCGTCGCCGAGCCCGACACGGGGCACGCCGAGCACCTCGCTCCAGATGTCGGCGATCAGCTGCTCCTCCGGGCTGCTCGGGGCGACGTAGTCCGCCGTCTCCTCGGCCGGTTCGGGCAGCGCGGCCCGGTCGAGCTTGCCGCTGGCGTTGACCGGCAGCTCGTCGAGCACGACGAACGCGCTCGGCACCAGGTGCTCCGGCAGCCGCTGCCCGAGGAACGTCCGCAGCTCCGCGGCCGTCACGTCGCCGGTGACGTAGGCGACCAGGCGTTTCTGCCCGGCCGGGTCGGGCTTGGCGAGCACGACCGCCGCGGTGAGCGCCGGGTGCGCCCGCAGCGCGGACTCGACTTCGCCCAGCTCGATGCGGAAGCCGCGGATTTTGACCTGGTCGTCGGTCCGGCCGAGGAACTCCAGGTCACCGGCGCGGGTGCGGCGGACGAGGTCGCCGGTGCGGTACATCCGCCCGCCCGCCGGGTTCGCCACGAACCGTTGCGCCGTCAGTCCCGGCCGGCCGAGGTAGCCGCGGGCGAGGCCCGGGCTCGCGACGTACAGCTCCCCCGCCACGCCGGGCGGCACCGGCTGGAGCCGGTCGTCCAGGACGTACGCCTGCGTGTGCTTCAACGCGGAGCCGATGGTCACCGGGGCGCCGACCACCAGAGGTTCGGAGACCGTCGAGACGACCGTGGCTTCGGTCGGGCCGTACATGTTGAGCATCCGGCGCCCCGGCGCCCACTTCGCGACCAGGTCGGGCGGGCAGACGTCGCCGCCGACCACGACCGTCCGGAAGTCCGGCAGGTCCGCGTCCTCGACGGTGGCCAGCGCCGCGGGCGGGATCAGCGCGTGCGTCACGCGGCCCTCGGCGAGAACGTCCCGCAGCTGGTCGCCCAGCAGCGGACCGGGCGGCGTGACGACCAGGGCGGCGCCGGTCATCAGGGACGCGCACAGCTCCAGGATCGACGCGTCGAAGCTCGGGGACACATACTGGAGCACTCGGTCGCCGGGGCCGACCTGGTAGGCGTCGATGGTGTTGGCCACCAGCGTGCCGAGGCCGGCGTGGCTGACGACGACGCCCTTCGGCCGTCCGGTCGAGCCCGACGTGTAGATCACGTACGCCGCGTTCTCCGGCTTCACTTCGACGCCGAGCGGTCGGTCGTCCTCGGTGGACTCCGGCAGTTCCCGCAGTGTGAGCACCGGGTCGGCGTCGTCGATCATGTACTGGACGCGTTCGGCCGGGTAGCCCGGGTCGATCGGCAGGAACGCCGCACCGGTCTTGACCACCGCGAGCTGTGCCACGACGAGGTCGGCCGAGCGCGGCAGCAGCAGCGCGACCACCGTTTCCGGCGCGGCTCCGCGCTCCCGCAGGACCCGGGCCACGCGGTTGGCGGCCGCGTCCAGTTCGGCGTAGGTGAGCGAGTCCGGCCCGGCCACGACGGCCGGGGCGTCCGGCGTCCGCCGCGCCTGCGCTTCGATGAGCCCGGCGAACGTCCCGCCCGGGGCGCCGCCTGGCAGGGGCGAGACCTCGGCCGCATCGAGCATCGGGACGCGGTCCACCGGCCGCCGCGGGTCGGCGGCGAACCCGGCCAGCAGGCGCAGGTACCGCTGCGCGAACGCGGCGACCGTGTCCTCGTCGAACAGCGCCACCGGGTATTCGAGGACGCCGCCCACCTCGCCGGAGGCCTGCTCGCGCAGCACCATGGCGAGGTCGAACTTCGCCGCGCCGGTCTCGACGCCGAGTGGCTCGCAGTCGAGCCCGGCGAACTCCCAGCCGCCCGCGGACACCGTCTGCAGCGCGAACATCAGCTGCACCAAGGGGTTCCGGCTCGGGTCGCGGTCGGGCCGCAGCTCGGCGACGACCCGGTCGATCGGGACTTCCTGGTGGCTGAAGGAGTTCAGCGCCGTCTCGCGGACCCGGCCGAGGAGTTCGGTGAAGCCGGGCGAGCCAGCCAGGTCGGCCCGCAACGCCAAGGTGTTGACGAACTGGCCGATCAGCCGCTCGGTGTCGGGGTGGTCCCGGCCGGCGACCGGGCTGCCGATCGCGAACTCGCGCAGCCCGGTGTGCCGCGAGACGAGCACCTGGAACCCGGCGAGCAGCGTCATGAACAGGCTGGCGCGGGCTTCCGCGCCGACTTCGCCGAGGCGGGCCGCCAGCTCCGCGGGCACGGTGAACTCGTACCGCGCGCCCCGCGGGTCACGCACCGGCGGCCGCGGGCGGTCCGTCGGCAGCTGCACCACCTGCGGCACGCCAGCCAGCTGCGTCCGCCAGAACTCGACGTCCGCCTCGCTCGGCTGCGACCAGGCCGCGACGTCGGCGTACTGCACCGGCAGCGGCGGCAGGTCGGCGCCCGCGTAGAGGTCACGCAGCTCCTCGGCGAGAATGCCTTCGGACCAGCCGTCGAGCACGATGTGGTGTGCCGAGAGGACCAGCACGTGGTCGTCTTCGGCGAGCCGCCCGAGGGCCGCGGCGAACACCGGCCCGGTGGCGAGGTCGATGCCCCGCACCGCCAGGAACGGCTCGATCGAGTCGATCTCGGTGACCGGCAGCGGCACCGGCCCGGCGGGGTCGACGACCTGCTTCGGCTCGCCGTCGATCTCGACGAACCGGGTCCGCAGGATCTCGTGCCGCTCGACCAGTTTCGTCAGGGCGGCAGCGAGCGCGTCGACGTCCAGCGGACCGCGCAGGCGGACCGCGTTGGGCACCAGGTACTCCGCGCTGGACGGCGCCATCCGGTCGGCCAGCCACATGCCGACCTGGACCCCGGCCAGGGGTGCCGGGCCGTCCGGCCGCTTCGGGATGGCTTCGAACTCACGCTTGGTGGCGCGGGCGACCGCGTCGGCGAGTTCCGCGACCGTGGGCGAGTCGAAGATCAGCCGGATCGGGATGTCCGCCGAGAGCCGCTTGCGCAGCTCGGCGACCACCCGGACGCCCAGCAGGGAGTGCCCGCCCAGGTCGAAGAAGTTGTCGTCGGCACCCACGCGCTCGACGCCGAGGACGTGCTGCAGCACTTCGGCGACCAGTTCCGCGACCGGGCCTTCCGGAGCGCGGTACTCGGCACCCGCGGCGGCCGGCGCGGGCAGCGCCTTGCGGTCGATCTTGCCGCTGGTCGTCGTCGGGAACTCGGGCAGCACGCTCAGCGCCGTCGGCACGAGGTAGACGGGCAGCCGCTCGCGCAGCTCCTCGCGGATCCCGCCCTCGGTGAGCGTGACGCCGGCCTGCGGGGTGACGTACCCGGCGAGCCGCTTGTCGCCCGGCACCGGCTGCCACACCGTGACCGCGGCTTCGCGGACGCCGGGCAGTTCCAGGAGGACCTGCTCGACCTCGCCGGGCTCGACGCGGATGCCGCGGATCTTGACCTGCGAGTCCTGGCGGCCGAGGAAGGTCAGCGCGCCGTCGGGGGTGCGCAGGCCGCGGTCGCCGGTGCGGTAAAGCCGCTCGCCGGGCACGAACGGGCTGGCGAGGAACGCCGACGCCGTCTTGCGCGCGTCGCCGAGGTAGCCGCGGGCCAGGCCGACACCACCGATGAACAGGTCGCCGGGGACGCCGACCGGGACCGGCCGCAGGTGCTCGTCGAGGACGTGGATCTGGTTGTTGGCGATCGGCGAGCCGACGCTCACCGAGCCCGCGCCGTCCACATCGGACCGAAGGCATGCGCGCATGGTCGAGTCGATCGAGACTTCGGTGGCGCCCCATTGGTTGTGCAGGGTCGCGTGCTCACCCAAGCGGTCGAAGAACAGCTTGAGCAGCTCCGGCTGGAGCGCCTCGCCGCTGGTGATGACGTTGCGCAGCGGCTTGAGCGCGGCGCGGTCCGCCGGGGTCAGCTGCTCCAGGAACAGCGTCAGCATGCTCGGCACGAACTGCAGGTTGACCACGCGGTGCCGGATCGCGCCGGCGAGGATCGCGGCCGGGTCGCGGTGCAGGCCCGGCGGAATCAGCGAGACACGGCTCCCGACGATGAGCGGCCACAGGCATTCGACCGCGGCGTCGTCGAAGACGAGGGTCGTCTTCTGCAGGACGGCCTCGCCCGGCTGGAGCCGGTAGGTGTCCTGGTGCCAGCGCAGCCGGTTGACCCAGCCGCGGTGCGTGCTGGCGACGCCCTTCGGTTTCCCGGTGGAGCCCGAGGTGTAGTAGATCGACACCAGGTTGTCCGGGTGGGTCGCATCGGTCAGCCCGGGTGCCGGACCGTCCAAACCGGACACTTCGAGGAACCTGACGTCGTTGCTCCGCGGGGCGGGTGCGCCTTCGTTGATCAGGCAGACCGGCGAACGCGCGTCGCCGAGGATGCCGAGCACCCGCGGTTCGGGCGCGTCGGTCTCGATCGGGACGAACGCGCCGCCCGCCTTGAGGATCGCGACCAGGCCGACGATCAGGTCGATCGAGCGGTCCATCCGCAAGCCCACCGGCACGTCCGGGCCCACGCCGTGCGCGGCCAGCCGCGCGGCGAGGACACCCGCCCGGCGTTCCAGTTCGGCGTAGCCGATGCTCTCGTCGAGGTATTCGACGGCGACCGCGTCCGGGGTCCGGTGGGCCTGCTCGGTGATCAGGTGGTGCAGGCAGACGGTCTCGTCGTAGGCGACGTCCGTGTCGTTGACGCCGTGGACGAGGTGGTCCCGCTCGGCCTCGCCCAGCAGGTCCAGCTCGCCGACCGGGGTGCTTGGCGCGTCGGCGATGCGGGCCAGCAACGTGGTGAAGTGGCCGGCCAGCCGCTCGATGGTGGTGGCGTCGAACAGCGCGGTCGGGTACTCGAAGATGCCGGTCAGGGCGCCGTCTGCGTCCTGGGCGAGCGCGAGTTCGAGGTCGAACTTGCTCACCCGCGTGTCGACGGCGAGCTTCTCGACGGCCAGGCCGGGCAGCGCCCAGCCCGCCTCTTCGTTGTTCTGCAGGGCGAACACGATCTGCACGAGCGGGGTGCGGGTGAGGTCGCGTTGCGGGCGCAGCAGTTCGACGATCCGGTCGAACGGGACGTCGTCGTGGTCGAACGCGGCGAGGGTGCTCGTGCGTACCCTTTGCAGGAGTTCCGTGAACGCCGGGTCGCCGGTCAGGTCCGCGCGCAGCGGCACGGTGTTGACGAAGTGCCCGATGAGCGGCTCGGTCTGCGGGTGGGCGCGGCCGGACACCGGGGTACCGATCGCGAAGTCCCGCATCGCGGTGTACCGGCTGATCAGGACCTCGAAGGCGGCGAGCACCGTCATGAACAGGCTCGCGCCGTGCTCGGCCCCCAGCGCGGCCAGCCGGCTCACGACGGGCGCCGGGACGTGCACGGGGACCTTGGCCCCGGCGATGTCGCGGGTGAGCGGACGCGGCCGGTCGGCGGGCAGCTCGGCGACGTGCGGCATGCCCTCGAGCGCCCGCTGCCAGAAGGCGAGCCCGGCCTCGTCGGACGCGGCGGCCTGCCAGGCGGCGACGTCACCGAACTGCACCGGCAGGGCCGCGGGGCGGATCCCGGCGTAGTGGTCCCGCAGCTCGGCGGCCAGCACGCCCATCGACCACCCGTCGGCGACGATGTGGTGCAGCAGCAGGGCGAGCACGTGGTCGGTGTCCGACACCCGGCCCAGCGCGGCGCGGAAGACGGGCCCGTGCTCGAGGTCGAGCGGGGTGTCCACTTGCGACCGCACGAACGCCTCGACGTCGGTCACGTCGGTGACCGGCAGCGGCACCGAGCAGACCGAGTCCACGACCTGCACGGGCTCGCCGTCGACCTCCACGAACCGGCTGCGCAGCACCTCGTGCCGCGCCACCACCGCGGACAGCGCGCCGGCCAGCGCCTCGGCGTCCAGGTCACCGCCGATGCGCAGGGCGAGCGGCACGAGGTACTCCGCCGAACCCGGCGCGAGCCGTTCGGCGAACCAGAGTCCCCGCTGCACCGGCGAAAGCGGCGTCCGAGCCGCCGCCGCGCGCACCGGGATCGGCTCGAAGTCCACAGTGGACGCGTCCGGCACCAGCCGGGCCAGCGCCGCGATCGTGGGCGCTTCGAACAGCGCCCGCACACCCAGCCGGACGCCGAACTCCGTGCGCATCCGGCCGGTCACCTTGGCCGCCAGCAGCGAGTGGCCGCCGAGGGCGAAGAAGTTGTCCGCCACCCCCGGTTCGGGCACGCCGAGGACGTCCGCCCAGATCGCGGCGAGCGCGGTCTCCACGGGGTTCCGGGGTGCCACGTGCCCGGTGACGGCCCGCTGCGGCGCGGGCAGCGCGGCCCGGTCCAGCTTGCCGTTGGCGGTCCGCGGCAGCGCGGCGAGCGGCACGAGCACC
>NZ_JAAGNB010000695.1:0-15284 GCF_010550475.1 Amycolatopsis sp. SID8362 | reverse complement strand
GCGGGAGTGGTCGTCGATGACGGTGTGCACGAACGCGGTGCCGGTGCGGGGCTTGTAGTCCGCGCCGCGGGGCAAGCCTGGCGTGGCGCGTTTGTTGCGCTCGCCTTGCTGCCGGCCGAGGTAGCGGTGCCCGCCGCCGTCGGGGATGTTGCCGAACTTGGTGACATCGACGTGGATCAGCGAGCCGGGATGGTCGTGTTCGTAGCGGCGCAGCGGTTCGCCGGTGACCCGGTCGATGCGGGACAGCCGGTTGATCCGGCAGCGCACCAGCACCGCGTGCACGGTCGAAGCCGGGACGTTGAGCCGGCCGGCGATCTGGACCGGGCCGAGTCGGTGGCGCCATCGCAGCCGCACGATCGCCCGCATGAGGTGTTCGGGGGTGCGGGTCGGGCTGTGGTGGGGGCGGCTGCTGCGGTCAGCCATCCCTGCCGCGCCCTCGAGCCGGTAGCGCTGCGCCCATTTCGCGGCCGTTTTGGCGGCGACCATGAACATCTTGGCCGCTTCAGCGTGGGTCCAACCGTGTTCGACGACCAGCCGGGCGAGTCGCAGCCGGGTGCGCGGGGTCAGGGTGGCGTTAGGGTGGGACACGAAGGCCTCCGGCGGGTGAAGCGGTTCCTAGACAGCTCCACTTCACATCCGGAGGCCTTCACCTGTCAGCACGACAGGCCGCCAGTGATCACCTCAACTCGGGACAACGTCCCCGGACATCACACCTAGAGCACCTCCGGCGGGGTGTTGCCCGCCGCCACGATCGCCCGCCGCACCGGCACCAGCCACACCAGCACCAGACCCACCGCGAAGAAGATCACCAGCGCCACGATGGCCAGCCGGAACGACCCCGTCGCCTGCCCGACGCCGGCGAACACCAGCGGCCCCAGCCACGACGTCCCGCGCTCACCCACGACGTAGAGCGAGTAGTACTGCGCGTCCTTGCCCGCCGGGATCATCTGGCTGAACAACGACCGCGACAACGCGTTCGTCCCGCCCAGCACCAGCCCGATCCCGACCGCCACCGCGAGGAACTGCAGCATCTGCTTCGGCTGCACGAAGTACGCCCCCGCCAGCACCACCACCCACAGCACCAGGCTGCCCAGGATCGTCCGCTTCGCCCCGATCCGCCGCGCCACCAGCCCGTGCAGCGTCCCGCCCAGGTACGCCACGAACTGGATCACCAGGATCGTCACGATCAGCACGCTGTTGCCGAAGCCCAGCTCGTCCTTGCCGTACTGCGCCGACACCGTGACCACCGTGTTGATCCCGTCGGTGAACACCAGGTAGCTGCCCAGGAAGGCCAGCGTCAACGGGTACGCCTTCGCCGACACCAGCGTCTGCCGCAGCTCCGCGAAGCCCGCCCGCAACACCGTCCGCCCCGGCACGACGTCGACCGGCTCGTGCCGCCGGGGGAGCGCCCGCACCGCGGGGATCGTGAACCCCGCCCACCACAACCCTGAGGTCAGGAAGCAGATCTGCACCGCCATGCCCTCGCTCACGCCGAACGTGTCGTGCCCGAGGTAGAACCCCAGCTGCAACGCCAGCGCCAGCCCGCCACCCAGGTACCCGAACGCCCAGCCCTTCGCCGAGATGTCGTCCCGCTCGTCCGGACCCCCGATGTCCACCAGGAACGAGTAGTAGACGACCAGCGAACCGCCGTAGCCGATGTTCGCGATGACGAACAGCACCACGCCCAGCTGCCAGTCCGACCCCGCGAGGAAGAACATCGCCGCCGCGGCCGCCGCGCCCAGGAACGCGAACCCACCCAGGATCCGCCGCTTGTTGTGACTGCGATCGGCCACCGCGCCCGCGATCGGCAGCACCAGCACCTGCACCACCGTCGCCACCGACAGCAGGTACCCCCACACCGAACCGGCGGGGAAGTGCAGCCCGAACAACGACACGTCGCAGTTGTGCAACGTGTCCGCCTTGCCCGCCGCGTCGACGCACGGACGGTCCCCGTTAAGGGTGAAGTTCGTCTTCGCGTCCGCCGCCGCGATCCCGCTCATCGACAGCGCGCCGAACACCGTCGTCGACGACGAATAGAACGGCGAATTCGCCCAGTCGTAGAAATACCAGCCCCAGCGCTCGCGCTTGGTCGAGCGCGTCCCGGCCAGCGTCATCCACGGCTCCTTCGGGTCAAGAACTTCCAGGTCAGCGCGGAGACTACTGGGAGGTAGCGACGACGCTCACAGCACCGCCGAAACCGTGTCCGGTTTGTCGCTTCGCGCGGATCCGCCACTTCCGGGGCAATCACGGTCCGGCCCTCACGGCGTGTCGCGAACAGGAGTGAACAGAGTTTCATGTGAGACTGAGGCGCGCAGTGTGTCCCTTGTGGTCAGTGGGACACCCTCCTACTGTGCTCGCATGATCCAGATCCGGAGACGCACCACCGCGAGGATTCTGCTCCTCGCCCTCGCCGCCATGGGTCTGCAGCTGACCGTCCCCGCCGTCGCCACCGCGGACCCCGCGCCGACGACCTGGGCCAAGCTCCGCATGTGCGAATCCAGCGGCCGCTACGCCACCAACACCGGAAACGGCTACTACGGCGCCTACCAGTTCGACCTCTCCACCTGGCGCAGCGTCGGCGGCACCGGCCGCCCCGACCAGGCCGCACCCGCCGAACAGGACTACCGCGCCCTCTACCTCTACCGCATGCGCGGCTGGCAACCCTGGCAGTGCGCCGGCATGCTCAACCTCGCCGGCGACGCCGACGCCCGCAGCAAGCGCGTCCCCACCTACGCCGACTCCGCCTACATCGGCGGGGGACCGGCCCCCGCACCCACCCCACCCGCACCCGGCGGCCCCATGCCCGCCTGGCCCGGCGTCGTCTACGCCTACGGCGACTGCGCCGCCCCGCTCAAGGCCTTCCAGCTCCGCATGAACGCCTACGGCTACGGCTTCACCGGCACCGGCTGCTACTACGACAAGACCCGCACCGCCGTCCTCGACCTCCAGCGAGCCAACGGCATCAACGACAGCGGCCGGCTCGGCCCCAAGACCTGGACCGCCGCCTGGCAGGGCAAACCACCCCGCTGACTCACGCCTCCTGGGACCGCTGCCACGCACCCCGCTCGATCAGCACCTCACGCAGCAGGTCCGGCCGGTCCGTGACGATCCCGTGCACCCCCAGATCCAGCAGCATCCGCATCTCCGCCGGATCGTCGATAGTCCACGTGTGCACCTCGATCCCGGACCGGCCCGCCATCGACAGGAACGCCTTGTCCACCACCCGCAACGCACCCTGCCGCACCGGCACCTGCGCCATCACCCCCAGCACCAGCCGCCCGAGGGGGAGCAGCGGCAGCTTCCCCCGCGCCCACAACGCCAACGCCGACCGCGGCCCCATCGCCGTCGCCAGCTTCGGCCCCGCCAGCTTCCGCAACCGCACCAGCCGCGCGTCCGAAAACGCCGCCGCCGCCACCCGGTCGTGCGCCCCCGTCCGCTCCAGCACCCGCACGAACGGCTCCACCGCCTGATCGGCCTTCACATCGATGTTGAACCGCGCGCCCGGTAGCTCCTCCAGCACGTCCTCCAGCCGCGACAACGGCACCTTCCCGCCGATCTTCACGCCCTTCAGCTGCTCCCACGTCTTCGTCGCGATCGCCCCGGCCCCATCGGTCGTCCGATCCAGGCTGGGGTCGTGGTGCACCACCACCACACCGTCCGCCGTCGCGTGCACGTCCGTCTCGAGGTACCGATACCCCTCCGCGCACGCCCGCTGGAACGCCGGCAGCGAATTCTCCAAACCGGCCAGCTCATCGAGGTGCCACCCCCGGTGCGCGAAGGCACGGGGGAGCGGATCGGCCAGGTACGGGAACGACGGCTGCATCCCCCAAGTGTGCACTTCCGCCATGACCCCGGCGTGACCCGGCGGTGGCCAGCTAGGGTCTCCGGGGTGAGGGAAGCCGCCGAACTGACCCAGCTCGAACCCGTCCCGGCCCGCCGCGGCGCCCCCAAGCACTGCGGCTGGTGCGGCCGCCGCCTCCCGGAAGCCGGCAACGTCGGCCGACGGCGCCGGTACTGCGGCCAATCCTGCCGCCAACGCGCCTACGAACGCCGCACCGCACTGCAGCGAAGCGGACTGCCCGAAGACGCCGTCGTGCTCTCCGACACCGAAATCGCCGCCCTCCAGGACCGTCTCTTCCAGCTGCGCTGCGCCGCCGAAGACATCGTCACCGCCGTCGACGACGGCGCCGACCCCCGCGAACTACGCGGCCTCGCCGACGAAATCGCCCGCGCCGCCAAAGACCTCGAACAACTCCGCTGACCCGTCACCCCAGCCCGTCCAACGCCCGGTACGTCCGGTTGCTCGCCGCCGCCGCACGCTGCTCACGACCCGTCGCCTCGATGTAGTTCTGACTCGTCGCCAAGCTCGCGTGCCCCAGCAACGCCATGATCTCCGAAGCCGTCGCCCCGTCCTCCGCCAACCGCGTCGCGAACGTGTGCCGCAACGCGTGCAAGTTCGCCCCCGCCGGCACCCGGTCGTGCAACCCCGCACCCCGGTAACACGACTTCACCAGGTACTCCAGCGCACCCCGCCCGATCGGCTCACCCGCCCGATCCAGCAGCAACGGCGAACCAGGGGAGAACCGCGCGTTCGGGAACCGCACCCGGCACGACTCCCGGTACCGCTCGATCAGCTCCGCCAGCACCGGCTGCACCGGGATCGACCGGTCCCGGCTGCCCTTCCCCTTCACGTGCAACCGCAACTCACCCGCGCGCCCCACCAAGGACCGCGACGACAGCGCCCGCATCTCCGCCGCCCGCAACCCCGCCACCAGACCCAGCGCGATCACCAGCACGTCCCGCTCCGGCCACGGATCCCGCGCGCGCCGCGAACCCGACGCCGCCGCCGACAGCAGCTGCTCCGGGGTTTCCTCACCCCGCAACGGCTTCGGCGTCAACGCTGGTGTCCGCGGCCGCGCCACCGCACCCATCGGGTTGCCCGGCAGCAGACCGTCCGCCACGCAGAACGTCAGGAACTGGTTCCACGTCGACCACGCCCGCAGCACCGAGCTCTTCGCGTGCCCGTCCGCGAACGCGCCGGCCCGGTCAGCTCGGCGACCTCCAGGTCCTCGGCGGGGCGGCCCAGCTCCGAAACCAGGAGAGCGGTGATCCCGGCGAGGTCCCGCCGGTAGGCGTCGGTGGTGTGCGGCGAGTCCTTGCGCGGCCGGCGGGCGGCGAAGAAGGCTTGTTGTGCCTCGGAAAGCCTCATGTGGATCTTGTACCGCACACCACCGACAATTCCGGTGTCCGGGTCCCCCGACATTTCATGCATAATGGCAATTATGCATGAAATGTCGGTTTAGTCCGGAACGGTCCTCCCGGGGGATCCAGGACTCTCTCCGAGGCGATTTCGGCCCCGAATCGCCCCTCGGTGCCTCGCGATGGGGATGCGTACACCTGTTCGACTGGCTCGATCGCCGGGCGGACCGCCTCAGGCTCCAGGTGACCCGGATATCCGAGACGGTCCGCCGTGTTGAAGGTCGTCTCACGGCAACTTCCTCAGTAGAGTTTCGTCACCGTGACGTTTTGAGGTCGAGTGGCTGGACATCGGATCCATGACCCCAGGGGATGCTCCTGCGCCCCTCAGAACCCGCCTTCAGGGTCGCCTGGTGTCCGGTGCCGAGAACCGGACGGCGGGAAACCTCAGGAGAAGCCGTCCTGACGAACTTGGTGCGCAACCCCCGGTGGCGGACGCCGGGCACCCCTCCCGGCTGTCCGTCCCAGCGTGTCCTCAAGTGCCGATAATGTACATTATGTCAAGTAACGTCAGTGCCAGTCGCTGATCATCACGTCCCGCGGTGCCGGGGCACCTTCCCCGGTCTCGACGAGCTGCTTGAGGCTCATCAGGTAGATCGCCCACTTCGTGCTGCAGTGGTGCATGAACTCGGCGGCCTCGCGCCAGCCCTCGTGCTTGAACAGGACGATCGTGTAGTCGTCGCGCTGCTCCAGGTCCCACCTGATCGTCGTGCCGATCCACTCCGGCGGTCCTTCCACCACCTCCCACCGGACGAGCCGGCCGGGGTCCTGCTCGATGACCTTCATGTCGAAGCCGCCCGGGATGAAGCGGAAGGCGATGACGCCGCCGAGGCCGGTCTCCCCCTCGGTTTTCTCCGTCCACCAGCCGGCGAGGCCGTCGATCGTGGTGAGCGCGTCGTAGACCTTCTCCGGGGTGGTGTGCTGGATGCCGATGCGGTGCAGGATGTCCATTTCTACTGCTTCTTCCGTTCGATGGTTTCAGCGATGTGCTTGATGCGGCGGAGCCGGGCGTCCCAGGCGTTGCCGACGTCGGCGAGCTGGGCGACGGCGCGGGCGAGCTGGGTTTCGTCGACGCGGAACTGCTTCTCGCGTCCTTCGGCTTGTGCGTGGACGAGGCCGGCGCGGTCGAGGACGGCGAGGTGCTTGGCGACGGCCTGGCGGGTCACTGGGAGGTGTTCGCTGAGGCTGGTGGCGGTTCCCCGCCCTTCGCTGAGCAGGAGGTCGAGCATGCGGCGGCGGGTGGGGTCGCCGATGGCCGACCAGAGGTCGTCGTCCACGGCGGTGGTCACGAGGTGGCTCCCACCTTGGCGGTGACGGCGGGGATCTGCGGCAGGAAGTGGTCCCAGCCGCTTTCGTGGTCGGCGTATTCGGCGGCGATCTTGGCTTCGTCCCAGCCGCGTTCGCGGAAGCCGGTTTCGGTCATGCGCAGCCGGGTGCCGGTGCCGGCGGGTTCGAGTTCGAAGACGACGAGGAAGGAGTTGCCGGGTGCGGCGGTCTCCCCTTCGGCGTGGGTCCAGCGGAAGGAGAAGAGCTTGGGTGGGATGGCGTCGACGACGGTGAAGCGGACAGGGTGGCCGTCGAAGGCGATGTGGCCTTCTCCCCCGGGTTCGACGGGGTATTCGGCCTCGTCGGGCCACCATTCGCGGACGTGTTCGGGGTTGCTGACGACGTCGAACACGACGTCGGGGGTGGCGTCGATGTGGAGTTCGCGTTCGAGGGTGCCGAGTTCCATGCCTTGCTCCTTGTGCAACGTTTGGTTGCTTGTCACGTTAGCCTGGACGGCGGTGATGTGCAACCTTCAGTTGCGTTGAGGTCGCGCTGAACCCAGGCGACGTCGTGCCAGGCGCCGTGCTTCCAGCCGACGCGGCGGTAGACGCCCGCGGGTTCGAAGCCGAGGGCGCGGTGCAGTCCGGCGCTGGCTTCGTTGGGCAGGGTCATACCGGCGAAGGCGCGGTGGAACCCGTGCTCGCGCAGGCGCTCGAACAGCGTCTCGTACAGGGCGCGCCCGGCTCCGGTGCGGCGGCGGCCGCGTTCGAGGTAGATGCTCGTTTCGCACGACCACCGGTAGGCGGCGCGGGTGGCGAAGGGGGTCGCGTAGGCGTAGCCGGCGACGTGGCCGTCGTCTTCGAGGACGAACCAGGCGTGGGCCGCGGTGATGCGGCGGGCCATTTCGGCGTCGTCGGGTGGTTCGGTCTCGAAGGAGATGGCGGTGTCGGTGACGTAGGGCGCGTAGAGCGCCGCGCAGGCAGGGGCGTCACTGGTGGTGGCGTCACGAATCATGGCTCATATGGTAGCCGCGATGAGTCGTATAGTATCCACGGTTATGACCGATCCCCTGTCCGCCCGCTTGGCGGCGACCGTGCACGCCACCCGGACTTCCCGTGGTCTTTCGGCCGCGGCGCTCGCCGAACGGTCGGGGGTGTCGCGCGCGATGATCGGCAAGATCGAGCGGGGTGACGTGCAGCCGACGGCGGCGTTGCTGGCGAAGCTGTCGGACGCGCTGGGCCTGACGCTGTCGGAGCTGATCGCGCGCGCCGAGGGCGACGAGCGGCGGCTGGTGCGCGCGGCGGAGCAGCCGGTGTGGGTGGACCCGGAGACCGGCTACCGCCGCCGCGCGGTCTCCCCCGCCGGCGGCCGTCCGCTGGAGCTGGTGGAGGTCGAGCTGCCGCCGGGTGCGGAGGTGCCGATGGCGGCGGGGACGTACGCGTTCCTGCACCAGCAGATCTGGGTGCTGGCCGGGCAGTTGCGGTTCCACGAGGGCGCGCGGGTGCACGAGCTGGCCGCCGGGGACTGCCTGCAGCTGGGCGCGCCGTCGGACTGCGTGTTCACGAACCCGGGCGCGCTCCCCTGCCGTTATCTGGTGGCGCTGGTCAAGCACGCCACGTGAGCCTCAGCGGGACGTGGCGTCGACGCCGGTGAGTTCGGCCGAGAGCGTCCAGAGGCGGGCGGCTTCGGCGGGGTCGATGGCGTAGTCGCGGACGCCGACGCGGAGCCCGACGTCGGTGACGCCGTCGCCCTCGGGTGCGAGTTCGGCGATGTCGCAGTCTTCGAGGTAGACGCCGCCCATGCCGTCGAGGCGGGGCGAGGTGGCGGCCCAGACCTGCGTGGCGGCGCCGGCTTCGGGGGTCTTGAAGTAGCCGCTGGGGACGCCGTTTTCGTCGACCCAGCCTTGGGCGACGCGTTCTTCCTGCGGGATGTGGCGGGCGAGGTTGGTGAGGATGGAGCCGGGGTGCAGGGCGAAGGCGCGTACGCCGCGGTCGCGGCCGAAGCGGTCGAGGTGGACGGCGAAGAGGATGTTGGCGGTCTTGGCCTGGCCGTAGGCGAGCCACTTGTCGTAGCCGGTCCCGAAGTGCGGGTCGGCCCAGCGGATGGGTGAGAAGTGGTGGCCGCGGGAGGAGACGGAGACGACGCGCGCGCCGTCGGCGATGGCCGGCCAGAGGCGGTTGACCAGGGCGAAGTGGCCGAGGTGGTTGGTGGCGAACTGGGCTTCCCAGCCGGGGCCGACGCGGGTTTCGGGGCAGGCCATGATGCCGGCGCTGTCGATGACGAGGTCGAGCCGGCGGCCGGTGGCGAGGAAGCGGTCGGCGAACGCGCGGACGCTGTCGAGGTCGCCGAGGTCGAGTTCGTCGACTTCGGCGATGCCGTCGAGCGCGGTTTCGGCGGTGGCGCGGCGCCGGGCGGGGACGATCACGCGGGCGCCGGCGTTGGTGAGGGCGCGCGTGGTTTCGAGGCCGATGCCGGAGTAGCCGCCGGTGACGAGGGCGAGCGTGCCGGTGAGGTCGATGCCGTCGAGGACTTCGGCGGCGGTGCTGGTGGCGCCGAAGCCGGAGCCGATCTTGTGCTGCGGGGTGGTCATGGTTTCGACGGTAGGAGCTGGAGTGCGCTCCAGCGCAAGGCTTGGCGGGTGCGGCGGGAAACTACGCTTTGTCCATGGTGGATGTGACCGTGGAAGAGATCGTGTCGTGCACCCCCGAGGCTTTCCTGGCCCTGGTGATGGACCCGCGGCGGTACGCGGAGGTCGACCGCAAGGTCGGGCCGATCGACTGGGTGCGCCGGGATGGCGACGTCACCGAGTTCCGGTTCCGGTCGGCGCTGCCCGGGCTGGGGCCGGGCCCGAAAGTCGTGTCGAGGATGACGCTGACGCCGGGTGAGCGCGTCGACGTGCGTCTGCCCGACCGGGCGGAGAACCGGCTGGCGCGGCGGGTGTCGACGTTCGAAGCGTCCTTCGCGTGCGTGCCGGTTGCCGGTGGGACTCGGGTGACCCGGCGGATCGCGTTCGGGTTCGCCGCTCCTCTGCGCTGGCTGGCCGAACCGGTGCTGCGTCGCAAGCTCCGGGCCGACGTCGAGGCGGAGGTCCGGGGTGCGAAGCGGCTGCTGGAGCGTTGACTGAAGCAGTGAATCGGTGCTTCACTTCTTGGCGTGCCCTACCGCCGCACTCCGAAGGTGCAGGAACGCCTGGATGCCCAGCGCGAGACGATCGTCGCCGCGGCGACCGAGCAGCTTGCCGAGCGTGGCTACAGCGGGTGTTCCGTCGCGGCGGTCGCCGAGCGCGCCGGGGTGGCCGTGGGCAGTGTCTACAAGCACTTCCCCACCAAGGCCGATCTGGTCGTGCACGTGTTCCGGCAGGTCGTGACGCGGGAGGTCGAAGCCGTGCGGGCGGCGTCCGCGCGGCCGGGTGAGCCCGCCGAGCGGGTGCTGGCCGTGTTCGAGACCTTCGCCCAGCGCGCGCTGAAGGCGCCCCGGCAGGCGTACGCGCTGCTCGCCGAGCCGGTCGACGCGCTGATCGACGCCGAGCGGCTCGAGTTCCGGCGCGCGTTCACCGAGGTGGTCGCCGAGCACGTCGCGGCCGGGGTACGCCAAGGCGCGCTGCCGCCGCAGGACGGCCGGCTGACCGCCGCGGCGCTGGTCGGGGCCGCCGCCGAAGTTCTGATCGGCCCGTTGACCAGCGGTAACGCCGGTGATGTCGCCGAGCTCCGCACATTCGTCGTCCGCGCTCTAGGAGGTTCCGATGCCCGCCACGCATGAGGTCACCAACCAGGTCCCGCCGCTGGCCGGCCACGACGTCGGCGCCGACCCGGCGCTGTTGGAAGGGCTCGAGCGGGCGGGTGCCGGGTGGGCGGCTGACGAGGTGCACGAGCTGGGCCGGCTCGCCGGGAGCGAGCGGGTCCAGGAGTGGGGCCGGCTGGTCAACGAGAACGAGCCGGTGCTGCGCACGCACGACCGCTACGGCAACCGGATCGACGAGGTCGAGTTCCACCCGCACTGGCACGAGCTCATGAACGTCGCGGTGTCGCACGGCCTGCACGGCACGCCGTGGCGCGACGACCGCGCGGGCGCGCACGCGGCGAGGGCGGCGAAGTTCTACGTGTGGGGCCAGGCCGAGTTCGGCCACAGCTGCCCGATCTCGATGACCTACGCGGCGATCCCCGCGCTGCGGGCCAACCCGGAGCTGGCCGCGCGGTACGAGCCGCTGCTGGCCGCGACCGAGTACGACTTCGGGCTGCGCGAGCCGGGCACCAAGCGCGGCCTGATCGCGGGCATGTCGATGACCGAGAAGCAGGGCGGCTCCGACGTCCGCGCCAACACGACCACGGCGACCCCGAGCGCGGACGGCAGCTACACCCTCGTCGGGCACAAGTGGTTCACCTCCGCGCCGATGTCGGACATGTTCCTGACGCTGGCGCAGGCCCCCGGCGGGCTGTCGTGCTTCCTGCTCCCCCGCGTCCTGCCCGACGGCTCGCGCAACCCGATCCGGCTGCAGCGCCTGAAGGACAAGCTGGGCAACCGGTCGAACGCGTCGTCGGAGATCGAGTACGACAACGCCGTGGGCTGGCTGGTCGGCGAAGAGGGCCGCGGGGTGCGCACGATCATCGAGATGGTCAACAACACCCGGCTGGACTGCACGCTGGGCAGCGCGTCCGGGATGCGGCTGGGCACGGTCCGCGCGGTGCACCACGCGACCCACCGCCACGCGTTCGGCAAGGCGCTGGTCGACCAGCCGCTGATGGCCAACGTGCTGGCCGACCTCGCGGTCGAGTCCGAAGCCGCGACGACGGTGGCGATGCGGCTGGCCGCGGCGGGCGACCGGCCAGGCGACCCGCAGGAGCAGGCGTTCCGGCGGCTCGGGCTGGCGGTGTCGAAGTACTGGGTGTGCAAGCGCGCGCCGGTGCACGCGGCCGAGGCCCTGGAATGCTTCGGCGGCAACGGCTACGTCGAGGAGTCGGGCATGCCGCGGCTCTACCGCGAGGCCCCGCTGTCGTCCATCTGGGAGGGCTCGGGCAACGTCGCGGCGCTGGACGCGTTGCGCGCCATGGGAAAGCAGCCCGAATCGGTGGCGGCGTTCTTCACCGAGGTCGAGCAGGCCGCCGGCGGCGACGCGCGGCTGGACGACGCCGTCGACCGGCTCAAGAAGGAGCTGACCGACCTGGCCGCGATCGAGTACCGGGCGCGGCGGGTGGTCGAGTCGATGGCGCTGGTCCTGCAGGGTTCGCTGCTGGTGCGCCACGGCCACCCGGCGGTCGCGGACGCGTTCTGCGCGTCTCGTTTCGGCGGGGACTGGGGCATCGCGTTCGGCACGCTCCCGGCCGGCGTCGACACGGGAGCGATCATCGAGCGCGCCGCCGTCCGCTAACCGCGCTCGGCGCGCTGCCGGGCCAGCTCCTCGACCGCGCTGGGCAGGGTCTGCTCGAAGTCGATGAGCTTCGCCCAGGTCGGGGTGACGACGATCCGGACCATTCCGTCGTAGAGCGAGCGCACCTCGCGCTCCCACTCGACGCGCTGCTCGGGCGTCATCTGGTAGCTGCCGTTCATCTGCAGGTATTCGGCGGGGATGCCGTCGACGACGTCGAGTTCGACCCGGCCGCGGATCAGCAGGATCTTCGGCGGGTGGGACTCGGTGTCGATGGTGAGGGCGACGGCCGGGTTCGCCCGCAGCGACCGCAGCTTCGGCATGTTCTTCGCGGTGCACATGACGATCTCCGAGCCGTTCCAGGTGAACGCCATCGGGACCGAACGCGGGGTGCCGTCCTGGGCGACGTAGGCCAGGCGGGTGATGTCGCGGGCCAGCAGTTCCTTGGCGTACGGGCGGTTCAGTACCTCGGTGATCGCGTGCTGCTCCATGGTGTCCTCCGGTGCCGGGGCGGCCCGTGGTGGCCGCTGTCGATCCTGGGACGGAGCCGCGAACCGGGTTTCGACATCAGCCGCCGAGCGCGTCCAGGGCGCCGGCGACCGCGGCGGCTTTGAGGTCTTCGACGGGGGCGTCGGGGAACTGCATGCAGACGTCCTGCAGGCCGCCCAGCGCGAGGATCGCGCGGGCCTGCTGTTCGAGCGTGGGCGACGGGCCGCAGATCAGCGTGGTGAGCCGGGTGCGCCAGCCCAGCGCCTTGTCGATCAGGCCGAGGTCGGCCAGCGTCGGCAGCTCGGCCAGCAGCATGATGACGTCCGCGCGGTGGCGGTAGTTGAAGTCGAAGAACCCCTCGATCAGCTCCCGCACCGGCGCGTCGCCGCGGGCTTCCTGGGCGAGGAGGAACCGCTCGCCGTCGTCGAGCATCGGCTGGACGATGCTGCGGACCAGGTCGTCGCGGGACGGGAAGTGGTAGTAGAGGGCGGGTTTGGTGATGCCCAGCCGGCCGGCGATGTCCTGGAGGCTGGTGCGCTGGACGCCTTGGCTGGTGAACAGCTCCCGGGCGACGTCCAGGATGCGCTGCTTGGTGTCGGAGGGTTTCGGCACGGTCACAGCATAACTGACTTAACGATAGGTAAGGACACGTGGTACAACTTACCTACCGTTAAGTCAGGGAGGTACTCATGCGGATCCTCGTCTCCGGCGCCAGCATCGCCGGGCCGGTGCTGGCGTACTGGCTCACCCGCCACGGCTTCGACGTCACCGTCGTCGAACGCGCCCCGGAGCTGCGCAAGACCGGCGGCCACGCGGTCGACCTGTTCCGGCCCGCCATGGACATCACCGAGAAGATGGGTGTCCTGCCGCGCGTGGAAGCGCTCAAGACCGGCACCACGCGGATGACGCTGCACCGCGAAGGCGTCCGCCGTCCGGCGCGGGTGGACCTGTCGAAGATCTACCAGGCCACCTCCGACCGGCACGTCGAGGTCATGCGCGACGACCTCAGCGAGATCTACTACGACGCCGGCCGCGACGACGTCGGGTACCTCTTCGGCGACTCGATCACCGCCATCTCCCCCGACGGCGACGTCACCTTCGAGCACGCCCCGCCGCGGCGCTTCGACGTGGTCGTCGGTGCCGACGGCCTGCACTCGAACGTGCGGCGCCTGGTCTTCGGCGAGGAAGCCGGTCTGACGAAGTTCATCGGCGCGTACCTGGCCGTGCTGTCCCTGCCGGGCGCCACCGGCCTCGGCGACGGCGAGACCACGCTGCACCTCGGGCCGGGCCGCACCGCGGGCATCTACAGCGCCCGCCACCTGGACGAGGCTCGCGCGGTGTTCCTGTTCCGCCGCGACGAGGAGCTCGACTACCACCACCGCGACGTCCCCCGGCAGAAGGAGCTGCTGCGCGCGGCGTACGCGGGCATGCACCCGCAGGTCGACGGCTGGCTCGCCGGCCTGGACGGCCCGGGCCCGTTCTACTTCGACTCGATCACCCAGCTGCAGCTGGAGTCCTGGTCACGCGGCCGCGTCACCCTCGTCGGCGACGCCGGCTACTGCCCCGGCCCGGCGGTGGGCGGCAGCACGAGCCTGGCCGTGCTCGGCGCGTACGTCCTCGCCGGCGAACTGGCCGCCGCGGGCGGGGACCACGAACGCGCGTTCGCCGCCTACGAACGGGAAATGGCCGAGCTGGTCCGCCAGAGCCGTGCCTTCGCGGCCGGCGCGGCCCGCAGCCTGATCCCGGCGTCCCGCATGGGCGTCTGGGCGCTGGCCAACGGCGGCCGGCTCGTCTCGGCCCTGCCGGCCGGGGTCAGCCGCGCGATCGCGAAGCTGAACACCGGCGGCGTCCGCATGCACGACTCCATGCGGGTCAAGGACTACGCGGTCTCCGCGGTGGGCTGACGGTGGTGGTCGGCCGCTGCCTGGACCCGGGCCGTGTAGGCGGCCCACCAGGCGGCGTCGCCGATGTCGTCGTGGTCGCCACCGCCGCGGCCGTCGATCAGCTCGCGCACGATGTCGGCGTGCCCCGCGTGGTGCGCCGTCTCGGCCACCACCCGCACGAGCAGCGACCCGAACGTCGTCCGGCGGCGCTCTTCCGGCCACCACGCGACCTCGGCCGGCGCGTCCAGCGGCAGCAGCGCGATCGACTCGTCGGAGTGCCGCCACGCCGTCCGGTACAGCTCGATCAGCTCCGCCCGGCTCTGCTCCACGGTCGCCCACATGTCCGCGCTGTCCCAGATCGACCCGTCGGCCACCCACGGCAGCGTGACCGGCGCCGGCCGGCCCACGCAGTCGCCGAGGTAGCCGAACTCGCCCCTGGCCAGGTGCTTGACCAGCCCCAGCAGGTTGGTGGCCGTCGGCGTCATCGGACGGCGGACGTCGTACTCGCTCAGCCCGGAAAGCGACGCGACGACGTGGTCGCGGCTCTCCTGGAGATAGCGCCGCAGGTCGGCGGCAAGAGGATCCATGCGCGCACGCTAGCGACGGGCACCGACAAAAAAGTCCGGGCGGGCGCGCGGGAAGAGCCGCGCGCCCGCACCCCCAGTGGCCCGGCGGAGCGCCGCCGTCGCGGGACAGGAGGCAGCGGCCCCCGCGCTGGATACCGCGAATTCCGCGGATTTCAGCCCGAGAGCAGCCCCGGATCCGTCTCCGGCGGTCCCGACGGCCACCAGGCGTCCCCTTCCCGGCGGTAGGGGTGCCACCGGCCACGGCGATCCAGCCGCAGCTGGACGTCGCCGATCGTGCAGTGGTTGCGCTCGAACACCGGCTCCTCGCCGGCGAGCGCCGCCCGCGCGGCCGCCAGCACCGGCTTCGGCGGGCTCCACGCCGAGTCCAGCACCTCCAGCCCGTCCCGGCCGCCGAACGACCACGCCGCCACCGCGCGGTCGAAGTCGGCACCCGTGCCGAGC
>NZ_JAAGNB010000636.1:0-2501 GCF_010550475.1 Amycolatopsis sp. SID8362 | reverse complement strand
AGCACGCTGCCGTGGCGCTGCGCCGCGAGGCTCTCGGGCCGGTCCGGCAGCTCGGTGACCCGTGCCTCGGCCTCCGCCGGGACGTCGTCGCCCTCGGCCAGCCGCGAAAGCGCGTAGTTCACCACCGGGCGGCGCCGCTCGAGGTAGCGGTTCGCGATGAGCTCCCGCTCGGGGTGCCCGGCGAGCCAGCCTTCGCCGGCGCGCAGCAGCTTGTCGGCCTCGTCTTGGCCGACCCAGTAGTGCTTGTCGCCGTCGAGCGCGGGGAGCAGCACGTAGAGGTGCCGCAGCGCGTCGCCGACGCGGTGGGTGCCGGTCAGCGTCAGGTCGACGTAACGGCTTTCGCCCCACTGCGGGAACTGCGGGTCGAGCGGGATCGGTGTGGCCGCGACGTGCCAGCCGAGCGGCTCGAACAGCTTGCGCACGGCCTCGGGCCCGCCGCGCGCGGACAGCGACGGCACGCGGACCTCGAGGTCGAAGAGCTCGTCGACCAGCTCCGGGCGCGCGGTGCAGCGCCCCGCGAGCGCCGTCGTGTACGCGGCCCGCAGCGCGACCGCCAGGTACGAGCCGCCGGCGTAGGGCCGGTCGTTGACGTACTGGGTCAGCGCCGTGCCGCCGCCGCGGACCAGCCCGACCGGGTCGATCTCCACGAACAGCGCGGCCGTGCACCGCGCCGCCCCGGCTTCCGGGTAGAAGACGTGCGCGGTGCCGGCCGAGAGCGCGACCGACTGCGCTTTCTCCGGGTGCTTGTGGAGGAGAAAGCCCAAGTCGGTGGCCGGGTTCCGGGTCGTGGTGATGGTCAGCAGCACCGGCCCAGTGTGGCGGACCACCCGGTGACCGCGCGTCCGCTTTTCCGGGGTGCGACCCTGAAGGCATGAACCGCCTCGCCAGTGCGACCAGCCCGTACCTGCTCCAGCACGCGGACAACCCGGTCGAGTGGTGGCAGTGGGGTCCGGACGCGCTCGCCGAGGCGCGGCGGCGGAACGTGCCGATCCTGCTTTCCGTCGGCTACGCCGCGTGCCACTGGTGCCACGTCATGGCGCACGAGTCGTTCGAGGACGCCGAAACGGCCGCGGTGATGAACGCGCACTTCGTCAACATCAAGGTCGACCGCGAGGAACGGCCCGACATCGACGCGGTGTACATGGCCGCGACGCAGGCGATGACCGGGCAGGGCGGCTGGCCGATGACCTGCTTCCTGACCCCGGACGGCGAGCCGTTCCACTGCGGCACCTACTACCCGCCGTCGCCGCGGCCGGGCATGCCGTCGTTCCGGCAGCTGCTGGCCGCCGTCGCCGAGGCGTGGGGCGAGCGGCCGGACGAGCTGCTCGAGGGCGCGAAGCAGATCGTCGCGCACCTCGCCGAGCAGACCGGCCCGCTCAAGGAGTCCGTTGTGGACGAAGCGGTGCTCGACGGTGCGGTCGCGAAACTGGCGCAGGAGGCGGACCCGGTCAACGGCGGGTTCGGCCGCGCGCCGAAGTTCCCGCCGTCGATGGTGCTCGAGTTCCTGCTGCGCCACCACGAACGGACCGGGTCGGCGACCGCGCTGTCCCTTGTGGACAAGACGGCGGAGGCGATGGCCCGCGGTGGCCTGTACGACCAGCTCGCCGGCGGCTTCGCGCGCTACTCCGTCGATGCCGAGTGGCTCGTGCCGCACTTCGAAAAGATGTTGTACGACAACGCGTTGCTGCTCGGCTTCTACGCGCACCTCTGGCGCCGCACCGGCTCGGCCACGGCGTCGCGAGTGGCCACCGGGACCGCGGAGTTCCTCTTCGACGGCCTGCGGACGCCGGAGGGTGGCTTCGCGTCGTCGCTGGACGCGGACACCGACGGCGTCGAAGGGCTGACGTACGTCTGGACGCCGGAGCAGCTGCGGGAGGTGCTCGGCGACGACGCCGACGCGGCCGCCGAGCTGTTCGGCGTCACCGAGGAAGGGACCTTCGAGCACGGGACGTCGACGTTGCGCCTGTTCGGCGAGCTGCCGGAGTCGATCCGGGTTCCCCTGCTGGCGGCGCGGCACCGGCGGCCGCAGCCGGGCCGGGACGACAAGGTGATCGCGTCCTGGAACGGCCTGGCGATCAAGGCGCTGGCCGAAGCGGGTGTGGCGTTCGATCGTCCACAGTGGATCGATGGCGCGGTCGAGGCGGCCGAATTGCTGCTGCGGGTGCACGTCGTCGACGGGCGGCTGCGGCGCAGTTCGCGCGACGGCGTCGTCGGCGATTCCGCCGGGGTGCTCGAGGACTACGCCTGCGTCGCCGACGGGTTCCTCGCCCTGCACCAGGCGACCGGCGCGGCGAAGTGGCTCACCGAGGCGACGCTGCTGCTCGACCTGGCGCTGGCGCACTTCGCGTCCCCGGACGTCCCCGGCGCGTACTTCGACACCGCCGACGACGCCGAGACGCTGGTCCAGCGCCCGGCCGACCCGGGCGACAACGCGAGCCCGGCGGGGGCGTCGGCGCTGGCCGGCGCGTTGCTGACGGCGTCCGCGCTGGCCGGGCACGCGG
>NZ_JAAGNB010000585.1:0-7650 GCF_010550475.1 Amycolatopsis sp. SID8362 | reverse complement strand
TGGTCGAGCGCGTCGCGGGGGTGCTGCGCGGCGGGTCGCCCGCCTGGCTGCTGGCCGTGCGCCGGCTCCAGCTCGACAGCGCGACGGCGGCCCGGCTGGTCGGCGGCATCGCCGTCGTGCTGGCCGGATCCATTGCGCTGCAAGGCGTTTACGCGCGGGCGGAGAGCGACCAGCCGCCCGCGGGCGACGTCCGGGTGCTGGCGACCGCCTTCGTCACGAGCGTCGCCGATGTCGAGGCGTTCACCACCGCCCTTCACGCGCTGCCCGGTCTGGCCGCGGTCCCGGTGGAAACCCGTGGCCTGGTGCGGAACTCGGCGGGGGAGGAGTCCTCCGTCGTCGTGGGGACGTGCGGCGAGTTCGCGATCGCGGGCTGCCGCGACGGCGACGTCTACGCGATGGGCGCCGGAGCACCCGGGCCCGGAGAAACGGTCCGGTTCGCGAATTCTCCACAGTGGACAGTGCCCGCGGATCGATACCACAGGCACACCGGCGAAGGACCGGGACTGCTCGTCACGACCGGGGCACTGGCCGACGCGACGAACGTCAGCCTGAGCGCGAACGCGACGATCCCGGCCGCCGGGCCCGATGTCGTGGAGGGTGTGCGGAACGTCGTGGGCTGGAACGGTGTCGTCGCTTCGCTGGGCACCGGGCGGGACGGCACCTACGCGCTCATCACGCGGGTGCTGTCGGTGGGTTCGGTCCTGGTGCTGCTGCTCGCCGCGGGCAGCCTGCTGATCGCGGCGTGGGAACAGCTCCGCGAACGACGGCGCAGCCTCGCCGCGCTGATGGCGAACGGCGTCGGGCGCGGGGTGCTCGCCCGGTCCCTGCTGTGGCAGCTGGCGATCCCGGTGGTGGTGGCGGTCTTCGTCGCCGTGCTCGCCGGGCTCGGGCTCGACTGGCTGCTGCTCACCTGGGTGGTGCACCGCCCGATGGTGGTCGACCTGGCCACGATCGGCGTGCTGACCGCGACTGCGGCCGCCGCGGTGCTGGTCGTGACCGCCGTGACACTGCCGGTATTGTGGCGGTCCGCGGGCCTGGAGCAGTTGCGGGAAGAGTAACGGAACCGGGTGCGGCGCAACGGATTCCGCGCCGACTGTTCGGTAGGTACGGCGATGCTGCCCGAAGGGGCGCCCTCTTCGCCGTGGTGGCGCTGCCCGGAGCTCGGCGATGGTGGACGGCAGATGTCCGCCGAGCCGAGTTTCGAGGCAGCCGATGCGCACCATGTACGACGCGCTCACCGCGCGCAACATCCTGAAGAAGGACCGGCGGCCCGTGCTGGTGGCCGGGTACGTCGACCGGATCAAGCTCGCGCCGTGGTCCGACGACGACTGGGCGCTCTTCCCGGACGCGCTGAAGGTGCGGATCGTCAAGAAGGCGTCCACAAACGACGGTCACGTCCTCGACGTGGAACCCGGTGACGCGCGGCCCGAGGAAGCGCCCGGCTGGGCGGCGATGCGGCGCCGGTCGGGGTTCGCGCACCCGGTGATCTACTGCAACCGGTCGACGTGGCCGAAGGTCAAGGCCGCGTTCGCCGACCAGGGTGTCGAACCGCCGCTGTACTGGATCGCAACGGCCACCGGGCGCCCCGAAATCCCGCCGGGCGCGATCGCCGCGCAGTACCTGCTCGACGTCGCGCCCGGCATCGACATCTCCGTCGTGGCGGACTTCTGGCCCGGCGTCGACGGGCCGTCACCGGCACCCCTTGCCACCGAACCCGGAGTGGAGCTCATGGAACGCATCACGGTCACCCCGCCCAACGCCGGCTCCAACACGGTCCGGCTCAACCTCTCCGGCAGTGCCGGCGCCGCGGTCATCGTCCGGCCGCACATCAACGCCGACGGCGTGGCGAAGCCGATGTGGGTCGGCAACATCTTCGCGTGGGGCTCGGACAAAGTCGGCGTCGGCCACAACCCGAAGTCCGATCCGGACTACGACGACCGCCTGACCTCGCACCGCCGGTTCTCGCTGCCGGGCGCGGTGTGGGCGGACCTCGAGTACAGCGCGGCCGAGCCGTTCGACATCGACGTGGTCGGCTGAGGGGTCGTGAGTGTTTGGTCGGGTTCTAACCCGACCAAACACTCACGACCACCGGAGTCGCGTGGTGACCGGGCGGGCGCTCTCCGTGCTGTGTTGACACGTCCGCCGAGCAGGTGCCAGTATCAGGATTAATCCGATTGGAAACGTTTCCAGCCCCAGTATCCGGAACTGGAAACGTTTCCAGCACCTGACTCGAGGGTAGAAGCGACGATGACGTCAACACGCGCCACGCTGCTGCAGGTGGCCGAGCGCGCCGGGGTGTCACTGGCCTCGACCTCGCGTGCGCTGCACGGGACGGGCGCGAGCCAGGCGATGGTCGAGCGGGTCCGCGCCGCGGCCGCCGAGCTCGGGTACAGCGCGGACGCGATCGGGCGGTCGCTGCGGCTGAAGAAGACCTTCCAGGTCGCCTTCGCCGTCGCGGACATCGGGAACCCCGTCTACGTCGAGATGATGCGGGCCATCCACGAGGTCCTCGAACCGCACGGCTACCGGGTCGTCGTGATGACCACCGGCGACACCGCGACGTCGACCACCGAACTCGTGCGCAGCCTCAACAGCGGCTTCGTCGACGGCATGATCGTCAGCCCGCTGCGCACCGACGACCGGCTCATCCGGGAGATCCAGCAGGCGCCCGTGCCGGTCGTGGTGATCGGGCGGGCGCTGGACGACCGGGGGATCAGCTCGGTCTCCACCGACTCCGCCGGCGGGATCGGCGCGGCCGTGGCGCACCTGCACGCGATCGGCCGCCGCCGGATCGGGTTCCTCAACGGGCCGCTCGACACCACGCCGGGCGCGTCCCGCCAGCGCGGGTTCGACGCCGCCACCGAGACGACCGCCTTCGAGCACGTCGACCAGGAGGTCGCCGCCGACTTCACCGTCACCGCCGGCCTCGAAGCCGCCCGCGAACTGCTCGGCCGCCACGACCTCGACGCGCTCGTCGCGGCCAACGACCTGCTCGCCATCGGCGCGATCCGCGCGGTCCGCGAGAAGGGGCTCTCGGTGCCCGGGGACGTCGCGATCACCGGCATGGACGACACCGAGCTCGGCCGGGTCTTCCAGCCCAGCTTGACCAGCGTGTCCCTCGGCTCGACCGAACGCGGGCGCGCGGCCGCGCGGATCATGCTCCAGCTCGCCGACGACCCGGACCACGAGGCCCAGCAGATCGCCGTCGGCCCGGAACTGCGGGTCCGCGAGTCGACCGGAGGTGCCGAATGACCGCGACCCTGACGCGTCCGGCGCCCCCGGCGGGGAACAAGAAGCCCGTCCTGGCGCGCACCCGGCGGCGCGAGGCGATCGCGCTCGTGCTGCCTTCGCTGATCCCGATCCTGGTGCTCAGCGTCGCGCCACTCGTCGTCGGCATCTTCCTCGCCTTCACCGACGCGCGCCTGGTGCGCCACCCGGACTACGACTTCGCCGGCGTCGACAACTTCATCCGCCTCGCCGGCAACGACCTGTTCTGGGACTCGCTGCGGATCGGCATTATCTGGACCGTCGGCGTGACGCTGCTGCAGCTGGCCGCCGCGATGGGACTGGCTCTGTTGCTCAACTCCGGCCTGAAACTCCAAGGCCTGACGCGCGTCCTCGCGCTCATCCCGTGGGCGATGCCGCCGGTCGTCGTGGCGATCATGTGGCAGATGATCTACTCGGCCAACGGCGGCCCGCTCAACGCCTTCCTCGGCGGCGTCGGGCTGCCCGACGACATCAACTGGCTCGGCGACTTCTCCACCGCGCTGCCCGCGGTGATCGTCGTCGGCGTCTGGGTCGGCATGCCGCAGACGACGGTGACGCTCCTGGCCGGCCTGCAGCAGATTCCCGCCGAGCTGCACGAAGCCGCGTCGGTCGACGGCGCCGGCGCGTGGCGGCGGTTCACCGCGGTGACGTGGCCGAGCCTGCGCCCGATCGTCACGTCGATCACGTCGCTGAACTTCATCTGGAACTTCAACTCGTTCTCGCTGGTCTACGTCCTCACCGCGGGCGGGCCGGGCGGCAAGACGATGGTGCCGGTGCTGTTCATCTACCTGGAAGCCTTCAAGAACCGCGAGATCGGCTACGCCGCCGCGATGGGACTGGTGCTCGTCGTCGTGGTGGTGCTCATCCTCGCCGTCTACCTGCGGTCGCAGTTCCGCGACGACCGCGCGGGAAGGGGACGCTGATGCGGGTCCTCGTGCGCCCGGCCCAGTACGCGGCCCTCGCGCTCTACATCCTCTTCCTCGGTTTCCCGTTGCTGTGGCTCATTTCCGCGTCGGTCAAGTCGTCGGGGGAGCTGAACTCGCTGACGGTCAGCCTGCTGCCGAGCGAGTGGCATTGGGACAACTACACCGAAGCGCTGAACAAGCAGGGCCTGATCCGGTCCGCGGCCAACAGCCTGATCGTCGCGCTGGCCTCGACCGCGCTGTCGGTCGTCATCGCCGTGCCCGCGGCCTACGTCCTCGCGCGGCTCAAGGGAAAGGTGCGCGCGGCCGGCGTCGGCTGGATCCTGGTCAGCCAGGTCTTCCCCGTGGTGCTGATCATCCTGCCGCTGTTCCTCATCCTGCGGACGCTCGGCCTGGCCGACAACCTCGCCGGCCTGACGCTCGTGCACACGACGTACATGCTGCCGTTCGCGCTGTGGATGCTGCAGGGTTACGTCGCCGCGATCCCGGTGGAGCTCGAGGAAGCCGGGGCGATGGACGGCGCTAACCGGCTCACCGTGCTGCGCACGATCGTCTTCCCGCTGCTGGCTCCCGGCGTCGTCGCGACCGCGATGTTCAGCTTCGTCTCGTCGTGGAACGAATTCTTCTTCGCGCTGGTGCTGCTGCAGTCGCCGGAGAACTACACCCTGCCCATCACCCTCACCATGTTCGTCGGCGGGGAGGGCAAAGTCGCCCTCGGCCCGCTCGCCGCGGGCGCCGTGCTCGCGGCCATCCCCAGCATCGTCTTCTTCGGCATCCTGCGGAAGAAGCTCACCAGCGGCCTGATGGCCGGGGCGGTGAAGGGATGAAAACCCTGTTCCCCAACGAGAACGCTCGAAAGGTCGGTCGATGAAGACACGACGCACACTGGTCGCCGGCGCGCTGACGGCCGTCGGACTGCTGCTCACCGCCTGCGGGGGCGGGGGCAGTGGCGACGGCGGGGACGGCCCGGTCTCCCTCACCTTCCAGTCCCTGTCCGACCAGCCCGCCGCCATCGCCGCGACGCAGAAGATCGTCGGCGACTGGAACAAGGCGCACCCGGACGTGCAGGTCAAGATCGTGCAGGCGGGCTGGGACGGCGTCTACGACAAGCTGATCACCCAGTTCAACGCCGGCTCGGCGCCGGACATCGTGCACTACGAGGCGGCCGGGATCGCGCCGTTCGCCACCGACGGCTTCCTCGCCGACCTCACGCCGTACCTCTCGGCGGAGAAGCGCGCGGACATCCCGAAGGGCGTCCTCGACTCGGTCACGGTCGACGGCAAGGTGATCGCCCAGCCGACCGAGCTGCAGTCCTATGTGGTCTTCGCGAACAAGACCCAGCTGCAGCAGGCCGGCGTCACGATCCCGACCGGCGCGTCGATGACGTGGGACCAGCTGCGCGAGATCGCGAAGGCGACGACCAAGGACGGCAAGTTCGGCCTCGGCTGGGGCCTGTCGAGCCCGACCGCGGCGTTCGTCGCGCTGGCGCCCGGGTTCGGCGGGAAGTACTTCGAGGGCAGCGGGAAGGACGCCAAGCTGACGGCCGGGCCGGGCGAGCAGGCGCTGCCGCAGCTCGTCGACGCGATGGCGCACCAGGACCACTCGATCCTGCCGGTGACGCTGACGCAGTCGGGCACCAAGGCGCTGGCACCGTTCTACGCCGGGCAGATCGCGATGACCGTCCAGGGTTCCTACCAGGCGGCCAACATCGCCAAGGACGCGCCGAAGGGCTTCGACTGGGTGGTCCTGCCGCCGCTGGCCGGCTCGGCCGGTCCCGCGCAGGCCGCGAACCCGCAGACGCTGTCGGTGAACAAGGACTCGGCGCACGTCAAGGAGGCCGCGGAGTTCGTGGACTTCTTCACCAGCACCGAAAACCTCGCCGCGATCAACGAGGCCGACGCGCTGATCCCGCCGACGACCTCGGCGCGCCAGGCGCTGGCCACGAAGCTCGCCGGCAAGAACGGCTGGGACGCGATCCTCGCCTCGGGCGAGCACCTGACCTCGGCGCCCTACCTGTTCGCCGGCAAGTACGCGCAGTGGAAGGACACCGTCGCGACCCCGGCGTACCAGCAGTTCCTCGCGCGGAAGATCGACGCGGCCGGCCTCGCGAAGCAGCTCGAGGACGGCTGGAAGAACGTCAACAAGTGACAGGAGCGGATTGGTGACCTGGCTGGAAGACCGGGCCGTCGCGGTGATCACCGGTGCGGCCGTCGGGGACGCACTCGGCGGCGCCACCGAAGGGTGGACGCCCGAGCAGATCGAAGAGCGGCACGGCGGCCGGGTGACCGGTGTCGTCGGGCCGTGGTACCCGGACTGGCGGACGGCCCGCCCGATCGCGCCGTACCACAAGGGCGACGGGCACGTCACCGACGACACCCTCATGACGCGGGCGCTGGTCGAGGTGTACGCGAAGCGCCGCGCGCACCTCGACGCGTACGCGATGGCCGAGGACCTGGTGCCGCTGATGATCGGCGAGCCGCGCTGGGTGCCGGAGCTGGAGTCGACCGCGCTGCTGCTGCAACGGGTCTTCCTCGCGGAGAAGTGGATCGTCGCGAGGCTCCACTATGGACACGTCGATCCGCGCGAAGCGGGCGTGGGCAACGTGGTCAACTGCGGCGCGGCGATGTACGTCGCCCCGGTGGGCGTGGTCAACGCGGGCGATCCGCGGGCCGCGTACGCCGAGGCGATCGACCTGACTGGCGCGCACCAGTCCAGCTACGGCCGCGAGGCGGCGGGTGTGCTGGCCGCGATGGTGGCGGCCGCGGTCGCTCCGGGCGCGTCGCTCGACGACGTCGTGGCGGCCGCGCTGGACGTGGCCCACGACGGGACCGCGGCGGCGCTGCGCGCGGTCGTGGAGACCTTCGGTGACCGGTCCGTCCCCCCGGGCACCGACGGGGAAGAACGCGCGCTGGCGGCTCTCGTCCGCGAGACCGTCGCGCCGTTCGACTCGGTCGGGCCGCGCTACCGCGAGATGTCGATGGACGCGCGGCGGCCGTCGCGGACGAAGTCGATCGAGGAGCTCCCGGCCGCGCTGGCGTTCGTGCTGGCGCACCGGGGTGACTTCCGCGGCGCAGTGCTGGCGGCGGTGAACTACGGCCGCGACGCCGACTCGATCGCCGTGATGGCGGCGGCGATCTGCGCGGGCCTCGGCGGCACGGCCGTGGTGCCCGCCGAGTGGGTCGACCAGGTCGGCGACGCCAGCCGGATGGACCTGCGCGAGACGGGGCAACTGCTGGCTTCGGCGGCGGTGGACATCCTGAAGGCCGACCGCGAGCGCGCCGCCGCGCGCGCGGCGTTCCTGGAGGCGACGGCGTGAGGCTGACCTGGGCCCAGCCCGAGGACCTGCTGCCGCACGAGCTGGTCCAGTCCGCCGCGGAGGGAAAGGACGTCTCGGCGGCACGGGCGCGGTGGATCGCGGCGGGCGGTGATCCCGTGCCCGCGGTGAGCGGCGCGGGTCCCG
>NZ_JAAGNB010000542.1:0-4118 GCF_010550475.1 Amycolatopsis sp. SID8362 | reverse complement strand
ATCCGGTCGTAGGACGGGTCGCCCGCCGCGCGCTTCAGCTCCCACAGCCGGCGCGCGAACGCCGCGACCGGGCCGGTGTCCGCCACGGGGCCCTGCGCGACCCGCCCGCGCCGTCCGGGGGTGCGTTCGACGTCCATCGCCGCCGAGGATAGGACGCGGACCGGGTGACCGGCGCTCCCCGATCGAGTGGTCCCGACCGAGCGGTCCACTGTGGAGCTAAGCTCCGGAAATGCGCAGCGAGAAGCTCACCCGCGCCTGGTTCGCGGTCACCGCCGTGGTCGCGCTGACCGGGCTCGTCAGCCAGGTCGTGGCCACCCCCACCGCGAACGTGCTCTGCTTCTTCACCATCGACTCGAACCTTCTCGTCGCGCTCACCTCGGCGCTGGTCGCGCTGGGCCGGGCGCGCGGGCGCGTGTTCACCGTGCTCCTGCTCGACGCGCTGGTCGGCATCATCGTGACCGGCATCGTCTACCAGGTCGCCCTCGCCGGCCTGTACGAGCTGCACGGCCTGGCGTTCTTCGCCGACACCATGCTGCACAAGGTGACGCCGATCCTGTTCGTGCTCGGCTGGCTCCTCGCGGCCCCGCGCGGCGTCCTGACCTGGCGCACGGTCTGGTGGTCGCTGCTGTACCCGCTGGCCTGGCTCGCGTTCACCCTGCCGCGCGGCGCGCTCACCGGCTTCTACCCGTACCCGTTCGTCGACGCCGGCGTGCTCGGCTACGGCCAGGTGGCGCTCAACTGCGTCTTCATCGGCCTGTTCTTCACCGCGCTCGCCGCGGGCGCGCGCTACTACGACGGCCGGCTCAGCCTCGCACCCGGCGAAACGCGTTGAGCCCGTCGGTCAGCCCGGCCTGAACCAGCGTCGGCAGCGCGCCGCGGCGGTCGACCGGCTTGCCCGCCGCGATCCGGTGCATCTGCCGGGTGTGCCACTGGATCTCGAGGAGGCTGTCGGCCAGCCGGACGCCGGTCTTCGGGCACCGCCGCTCGGCGCGGGCGTCCTCGCCGTCGAGCAGCCGCCCGGGCAGCCCCGGGTCGACGATCAGCGGCCGGCCGAGCCCGATGACGTCCAGCGCGCCGGAGCGCAGTGCCTCGGTCATCCCGCCCGGCGTCGCGAACCCGCCGGTGACCATCAGGGCGACGTCGGACACCGAACGCGCCTTCGCGGCATAGTCGAGGAAGTACGCTTCGCGCGCCTGCGAACTGGCTCGGCCCGAGCCCATCATCGCGGCCTTTTCGTACGTGCCGCCCGACACTTCGAGCAGGTCCAGCCCGGTTTCGCCGAGCTCGCGCACGACCTCGAGGGACTCCTCCTCGGTGAAGCCGCCGCGCTGGAAGTCCGCGCTGTTGAGCTTCACCGCCACCGGGACGTCGTCCCCCACCGCCGCACGCACGCGCCGCACGACCTCCAGCAGGAAGCGGCGACGGCGAACCGCGTCGCCGCCCCACTCGTCCGTGCGCAGGTTCGTCAGCGGCGAAAGGAACTGGGACACGAGGTAGCCGTGGGCGCCGTGGATCTGCACGCCGGTGAAGCCCGCTTCGACGAACGTGCGTGCCGCGACGGCGAAGCGTTCGATGATCGTTTCGATCTCTTCGCCGGTCAACGCGCGCGGAGCGGCGAAGGCGGTGCGGATACCGCGGTTGCCGAAGGGCACGGCGGACGGCGCCACCGGCTCGCGCGAGAGGTACCGCGGGCTCTGCCGGCCCGGGTGGTTCAGCTGCACCCACAGCCGTGTGCCGGTGCCCTCGACCGACCGCGCCCACGGCCGGTAAACGGCCGGGTCCGGCGTGGCGGCGACGTTGCGCGGCTCCCCCAGCGCGGCCGGGTCGACCATGACGTTCCCGGTGATCAGCGCGCCGGCGCCGCCATGGGCCCAGGTGCGGTACAGCTCGGCCAGCTCGCGGGTGGGCGCGTTGCGGCGATCGCCGAGCTGCTCGCTCAGCGCCGACTTGACCAGGCGGTTCGGCAGCTCCGCGCCGCAGCGCAGTTTCAGCGGCTCCGCCAGGAGTTCCCGGGTCGCGGTCATCGCGTCACTCCTCGAACTTACTCCAAGTAAGGTGACGCGACAGTAGCATACCGTCGGTATGTCATCTACCCGTCGAATGACCGTTAGGGTCGGGCGCATGACGGCGATCGTGCAGAACTTGGTGACGTCCGGTGTCTTCCGGCTCGACGGAGGCAGCTGGGACGTCGACAACAACGTGTGGCTGGTGGGCGACGATTCGGAAGTGATCGTGATCGACGCGGCCCACGACGCCAAGGCGATCGAAAACGTCGTCGGCGAGCGGAAGCTGGCCGCGATCGTCTGCACCCACGCGCACAACGACCACGTCAACGCCGCCCCCGACCTCGCCGACGCGACCGGCGCCCCGATCCTGCTCCACCCCGACGACCGCGTCGTCTGGGACCTGACCCACCCCGACCGCGCCCCGGACGGCGAACTGTCCGACGGCCAGGTCATCACCATCGCCGGCACCGCGCTCCGCGTCATCCACACGCCGGGCCACGCGCCCGGCGCGGTCTGCCTGTACGCGGAGGAACTCGGCGTCCTGTTCACCGGCGACACCCTGTTCCGCGGCGGCCCCGGCGCCACCGGACGGTCCTATTCGGACTACCCGACGATCGTGAAGTCCATCCGGGAAAAGCTTTTCACGCTCCCGGAGTCGACGAAGGTCCACACGGGCCACGGCGAAGGCACGACGATCGGCGCGGAGAAGGCCGCGTCGAGCGGCTGGGACCAGGCCTAGGAGGTGTGCTTCCGGGCGACGAGGGCGAACTCCTCGATCGCCCGGTCGAAGGCGGAGCCGGCCTCCCGCACCGGCGGAGGCAGGAACCTCCGCTCATCACGAGCAGCCCGTAGAACGCGCGCATGTCGGTGCGAGCCGTGTAGTACCCGTCTTCGAACTCGATCTCCCGCTGCGCGTCGGTCTCGGCTTCCTCGGCGAGCGTCCGGCGGCGGTCGCCCGGGTCGCGGCCTCGATCATGCCCGCGCAGCGGTCAGCGCGGTCCTGCCGCAGCTTCGCGCGACGCGCCGCATTGAGCTTCAGCGGTTCGAGCAGCGCCCCCAACGGCACCGACCGCCGTCAGCACGTCAGCCTCGGCGCGCTCGGCGACACCCGGACGCGCTGCTTCGCCTCTTCGGCCAGCTCGAGCGCCCACTGCTGCAGCCCGGCGACGTCGATCCCGTGCGGCGGCTCGGCGCGGAACGGCTCGATGTTCGCCGCGCCGCGCTCGAGCAGTGACGCCGCGCCGACGTTGTTGCCGCGGGCCGCGTGCGTCAGGCCGACCGCGAGCTGCGCGAGGCCGCGCCAGAGTTCGCGGTCGGGGCCGTCGGTGCTCTTCCACGCGTCTTCGAAGACCTCGTGCGCGTGGAACGGCTTGCCGTCGTCCAGCAGCCGCTGGGCTTCCGCAAGCGTTTGCGCCGGGGCCCGCACGATGCCCTCCGGCTGGCGTTCGACGCCGTCGGAGCCGTACGGGAGGGGGCGCCCGAGGCCGTCGCGCGGCCGTGCGTTGCGTGCCCGTCCTTCGTCGTCCCGGTCGCGGCGGCTCATGCCCTCGATCCTGCCACGGGCCCGGCAGGTAGTCTGGGGACTCGTGCGTTTCCTCGACGGCCACCGGCCCGCCCACGACCTGACCTACGACGACGTGTTCCTGCTGCCGAACCGTTCGGACGTGGAGTCCCGCTTCGACGTCGACCTCTCCACCGCGGACGGCACCGGCGCGACCATCCCGATCGTCGTCGCCAACATGACCGCGGTCGCCGGCCGCCGGATGGCCGAGACCGTCGCCCGGCGCGGCGGGCTCGTCGTGCTTCCCCAGGACGTCGACACCGACGCCGTCACCGAGATCGTCGGCTGGGTCAAGAGCCGCCACACCGTGTGGGACACCCCGCTGGTCCTGACCGGCGGCGACGCCGTGGCCGACGCCCTCAACCTGGTCCACAAGCGCGCCCACGGCGCTGTCGTGGTCGTCGACGGCGAAGGCCGCCCGGTCGGCATTGTCGACGAAGCCGCCTGTGCGGGCGTCGACCGCTTCGCGCGGCTCGCCGACGTCGCGCAGCCCGCGCACGTCGCGGTCCCGGTGACCACGCCGGCGCGCGAGGTCTTCGAACGCCTGCACG
>NZ_JAAGNB010000499.1:0-6420 GCF_010550475.1 Amycolatopsis sp. SID8362 | reverse complement strand
TCGCCGACAGCGTGTGCGGGCTCCCGTGCGGGACCAGCACCGCGTCCCCGGCGCCGAGCGGCACCGGCGGGCCGTCGTCCGGGACGAGCCAGCCGGTGCCGCGCAGCAGCACGTGGAAGCCGGCGCCGTCGTAGGGCGCGAAGCGGTAGCACCACGCGCTCCCGGTGCTGAGCCGGTTCGACGTCGGCCGCCCGATCCGCACGGCGGCGATCGCGTCGCTGAGGAGGTCCACCGGATCAGCCTAGAGCCGATCTCGTATCGAATTGAGCCTTTCACGCATTGAGACGCTCACAGCGGCGTCCTAGCGTCGAGTCATGCACATCGGTGAAGTCGAAGTCGTGAAGGTCGTCGAGTGGGCGGGCGAGATCGCGCCGGCGCGGACCATCGTCCCCAGCCCGCCCGAACTCTGGGCGGACAACGCCGGCTGGCTCGCCCCCGACCACTGGAACCCGGAGACCGGCGGCTACCGCGGCGCGGTCCAGACGTGGGTGCTCCGCAGCGAGGGCCGCGTGATCCTGGTCGACACCGGCGTCGGCAACGGCCGGGACCGCCCGCAGATCCCGCTTTTCGACCACCTCGCGACGCCGTTCCTCGACCGCCTCGCCGAGGCCGGCGTCCGGCCCGAGGACGTCGACGTCGTCGTCAACACGCACATCCACTACGACCACGTCGGCTGGAACACCGAACTGCGCGACGGCGACTGGGTGCCGGCCTTCCCCCGAGCGACCTACCTGATCCCCCGCCCGGACCAGGTGTACTTCGACCCGCGCAACGCCCACCGCCGTCCGGTGCCGAAGACCGAACGCGACCGGGTGCGCCGCGAAGGCAGCCTGCTCGTCTACGCCGACAGCGTCGCGCCCGTGCTCGGCCAGGCGGTGCGGTGGGAAGGCAGTCACCGCATCGACCGCAACCTCACCCTGGAAGCCGCGCCCGGCCACACGCCCGGGTCGTCGGTGCTGCGGGTCGCGTCCGGCACGGACCGGGCGGTGTTCGTCGGCGACCTGCTGCACAGCCCGGTGCAGATCCTCGAACCGGAGCACAGCAGCTGCTTCTGCGAGGACCCGCGGCAAGCCGCCGTCACCCGCCGCGGCATCCTCGAACGGGCGGCCGACAACCGGGAACTCGTCGTCCCGGCGCACTTCGCGGGCCTGGGTGCGGCCGAGGTCCGCCGCGACGGCGGCCGGTTCGCGATCCACCACTGGGCGGGGTGAATCCTTTCGGCGGGACGCGTCCTCTTATGGGTGTCGTCGTCGAACCGGGAGGGAGTGCCGGATGGGGTGGGTCAGCGAGCAGCTCGTGGAGGCCGCGCAAGGGGGTGACCTCGAGTCGCTCACCGCGGTGGTGCACGGGGCGCACCCGCACGTGCGGCGCTTCGCCGACCACCTCTGCGCGTCACCGCAGGACGCCGAAGACGCGGCACAGGAGGCGCTCATCGTCCTGTACCGCAAGATCGGCTCCCTGCGCGCGACGGCGGCGCTCGCCTCGTGGATGTTCCGGATCGTCCGGAACGAGTGCCTGCGCCGCGCCCGGCGGGTCCTCGACACCGGCGCCGAACCCGATCCCGGGCTCACGGAATCGGCCGAGGACGAAGCGCTGAAGCGGCTCGAAGCCGAGCGCGTCGCACGGGCGATCCAGGCACTGCCGGACGTCCAGCGGCGCGTGCTCGTGATGCGGGACGTCCTGGGCCAGCCCGGCCGGACGGTCGCCGATGCGCTCGGGCTCAGCACGGCGGCGATGAAGTCCCACCTGCACCGGGCGCGGACCGCGGTCCGCGCCCGGCTGTGACCTCGAAAGGACAGCACGTGCTCGAACCCGGAACCCCCGTCCCGCCCCTGGACCTCGAAGACACCGCGGGGCGCGCCGTCGACCTCGGCGGCCACGCGGTCCTGCTCTACTTCATGCGCTCGACGACCTGCCCGGTCTGCCGCCGGCACGTCCGCGACCTCGCGGCGAACGCGGAGCCGCTCGCGGCCGACGGCGTCCGCGTCGTCATCGCGGTCCCCGAAGACCGCGAGACGGCGGCCGCGTGGCGCGCGAAGCACGACGTCCCGTTCCCGGTCGTCACCGGCCGCCACGGCACGCCCCACGAGGCGGTCGGCCTCGGCAAGGCGGTCTTCGGCGCGCTGCAGCGATCGGGCAGCGTGCTTGTCGACGCCGACGGCATCGTCCGGCACGCCCACAGCGCGGCCCTCCCGACCGGCAGCTACGACAAAGCGGGCATCGCGGCGGCCGTCGCGGCCCTGGGGACCCGGGCTTAGCGCAGCGGCTCGAGCGCCTTCGCCAGCGGCTCGAGCACCGCCGGGGTGTGCGGCGGCGGCAGGTACACGATCGCCAGGTCCAGCCCCGCCTCGCCGAGTGCCTCCGCCTCGGCGGCGACCTTCGCGTAGTCGCCGTCGGGGCCGAGCCGGACGTGCGAGGACAGCGTGATCTCGGCCGGGTCGCGGCCGATGTCCGCGCAGTGGGCGTGCAGGACGTCACGCTTGTGGGCGAATTCTTCGGGGCTGCCGCCGACGAAGTTCCAGTGCTGGGCGTACTTCGCCGTCGTGCGCAGCGTCCGCTTCTCACCACTGCCGCCGATGCAGATCGGCGGGTGCGGCGTCTGCACGGCCTTCGGCTCGCAGCGGGCGTCGGTGAGCTGGTAGTGCTTGCCCTGGAACGTCGTGGTCTCCCGCGTCAGCAGCCCGACGAGGACCTCGCACGCCTCCTCGAACCGGTCGCTGCGCTCCTTGACCGTGCCCAGGTCCATGCCGTACGCGCCGGACTCCTCCTCGTTCCAGCCCGCGCCGATGCCGATCTCGAGCCTGCCGCCGGAGACGATGTCGAGCGTCGCGGCCATGTTCGCCAGCAGCGCGGGGTGGCGGTAGTGGATGCCGCTGACCAGGGTGCCCACCCGCAGCCGCTTCGTGGCCTGCGCGAGGGCGGTGAGCGTCACCCAGCCTTCGAGGCACGGCCCGGTCGGGTCGGAGAAGATCGGGTAGAAGTGGTCGAACGTCCAGCCGGATTCGAACAGCTCGATCTCGTCGGCGGCCTGCCACACGGCGAGCATGTCCGCCCATTCGGTGTTCTGGGGCGAGGTCTTGATGGCGAATCGCATGATCTTCATCGTAAGCCTGGAGCGCCTCCAGCACGGTCGGAGTTTTTGTCGGTGGTGCCCGGTAACGTCCTCCCCGTGAACGCTCAGGAACGCATCCAGGAACTCGCCGACCGCGTCGTGGCGCTGCGCGACGCCTACTACCGGGGTTCGCCGCTGGTGGCGGACGCGGAGTACGACGCGGTCGAGGACGAGCTGCGGAGCCTGATCGAGGCGAACCCGGAGCTCGCGCCGGACCCGAACCCGCTGGAGCAGGTCGGCGCGCCGGCGGTGCTGCACGCGCCGATCCGGCACTCGCGCCCGATGCTGTCGCTGGAAAAGGCGACCACGCCCGAGCAGGTCGCCGCGTTCTTCGACCGCTTCCCCGGCCAGCCGGTCGTGGTGATGCCGAAGCTGGACGGCCTTTCGCTGGCCGTCGTCTACGAAAACGGCAGGCTGGCGCGCGCGGTCACCCGGGGCGACGGCACGACGGGTGACGACGTCACGGTGCTGGTGCGCGCGCTGACCGATGGCATCCCCGATCGGGTGGACGCGCCGGGCCGGGTCGAGGTCCGCGGCGAGGCCGTCATGCTGCGGTCGACGTTCGCCGCGTACAACACCGCGCACCCGGACAAGCCGCTGATCAACCCGCGCAACGCGGCCGCGGGCACGCTGCGCGCCAAGGATCCCGCGACGGTCGCCGAGCGGCGGCTGCGGTTCTTCGCCTTCGACCTGCACACCGACCCGGACAGCGCGGCCACCGACCTCGAACGCGCGCTGGTGGCGCTCGGGTTCACCGCGGCCGACATGCGCCACTGCGCGGACGCCGAAGCCGCGCAGGCCGCCATCACCACCATCGAGCAGCAGCGCAACGAACTCGACTACGACCTCGACGGCGCCGTGCTGCGGCTGGCGGACCGGGACGCGTACGCCGCGGCCGGCACCCGGTCGAGCTCGCCGCGCGGCGCGCTGGCGTTCAAGTTCGCCGCCGAGGAGAAGACCACCGTGCTGGCCGATGTGGTCTGGGACGTCGGCAAGACCGGCAAGATCGCGCCGGTGGCCTGGCTGGAGCCGGTGTTCGTCGGCGGCACCACGGTCACCCGCGCGACACTGGCGAACCAGGAGGTGATCCGCGCCCGCGGCATCAAGATCGGCGACACGGTGCTGGTGCGCCGCGCCGGGGACGTCATCCCGTTCGTCGCCGGCGTGCTCGACGCGTCGAAACGCACGGGCGCCGAGCGGGAGATCGTCCCGCCGGACGCCTGCCCGTCGTGCGGGCAGCCGCTGACCGAGCAGGGCAACAGCCGCGAACTGTTCTGCACCAACGTTTCCTGCCCCGCGCAGACCGTGCGCCGGCTGATCCACTGGGCGTCACGGGCGGCGGCGGACATCGACGCCATCGGCGGGGTGTGGATCGAACGCCTGGCGGAGGCGGGAATCCTGGAGCACCCGTCGGACTTCTACGGGCTGACGAAGGAAAGACTGCTGGAGTTCGACCGCGTCGGCGAGGTCTCGGCCACGCGGATGATCGAGTCGATCGACGCGAGCCGCGCGGTCGGCCTCCGCCGCGCGCTGATCGGGCTGGCGATCCCGATGGCGTCCGAGGGCACGGCGGCCCGCCTGTGCCGCGCGGGTTTCGGCTCGCTGGAAGACGTCGCGGACGCGGGCGAGGAAGGGCTCGTGGCGGTCGAGGACATCGGCCCGAAGGTCGCGGCGTCCCTGATCGAGCACCTCACCCGGTTGCGTCCCGAACTCGAACGGCTGAGGAAAGCGGGCGTCTCGCTGGACGTCCGCGAAGAGGACCTGCCGCCGGTCGTCGCGGCCGGCGCGCCCTTGGCGGGCAAGACGGTCGTGGTGACGGGCGCGATCAGCGACCCGCGTTCGGGTGAGAAGGTGCCCCGCCCGACGTTCCAGCGGCACTGCGAAAAGGCGGGCGCCACAACGGCTTCGTCGGTTTCGGCGAGCACGGACTTCCTCATCACCGGCGCCGACGTCGGGGCCAGCAAGCTGACCAAGGCGGAGAAACTCGGCGTCGAGGTCGTCGACCAGAGCGTCATCTGGGAGCAGCTGATCGAGGCGGGGATCGTGTAGCCGGGGGTGGTCACCCGTCCGTGGCGGGCCGGCGGGGACGACACTGGGTGGGTCCATCGCCGCGTTCGGGAGGGAACCACCGATGACGACCGACCCGCTGTTCGCCCGCCAGCTCGCCGTGCACGAGTTCCTCCTCGCGCGCGGCTGGCACCTCGCGGGCGGGCGCGACCCGGGCCACGACCGCTTCGCCGACGACCCCACCGCCGGCTGGCACTACCCCGCCAGCTTCGGCGGGCAGCACATCAACGAGGTCGCGACGACGACGCCGGTCCGGCTCCAGAGCTACTTCACGTTCGACGACACCGGCACCGAGGTCTTCGCCGTGGTCGCGGCGGGCAACCTCCACGCCAACGGCTGCCCCGTCCACGACACGGCCGAGCGGTTCGTCCCCTTGACCCCGGGCGGCGAGGCCGACCTCGACGGCATCGCGAGCCTGCTCGACGAACTCGAACCCCGGGCGGAGTCCCTCGACCCCCGCGCGGCGATCGAGTGCCTGTACTTCGGTCCCTGCCCCCGCTGACCCCGTCATCGCCGCCACCTGCGCCGCTCGGCGCCGGTGTACGCGCGCAGCAAAGCCGGGCGCTCCCGCGGTTCGCTGCCGCGCAGCGTCATCGCCAGGCCGATGAGCCACGTCAGCGCCGAAACCGCGGGCACCGCGGCCGCGGCCAGGCCGACGTAGAGCACGTTGTGCGGCATGGGTGTTCTCCCCTCGTCCGGTGATCCACCCCGACCATGCCCCGGGCCGCCGGACGCCGGGAAGGGGTCTTGCCACAAGAGGGACACGTCCTGACGAACCCGGTACAGTGCGTGCCAGTATTTGCCGGAGACGGGGAGGACACCGGGTGCCGGACCCGTCGGCCGGGCCGCTCGAGCGGCTGTGCACCGAGCTGCGGGTGCTGCGCCGGAGCTCCGGCGATCCGAGCCTGCGGACCATCGCGAAGGCGACCGGCGCGTCCCACACCACGATCGGGAACCTGCTGAACGGCGCGAGCTGCCCGTCGTGGGAGGTGGTGTCCCGGATCGTCGGGCACCTCGGCGGCGACCCGGTCCGGTTCAAGAAGCTCTGGGTGGCGGTCCGCGACCTGAGCGATCCCCTGCCCGAGGCGGACGGCACCGGCGACGAGCCCGTGCCGCGGCCGCTGATGAAACTGGACCGCTCGGTCGGCCCGCGCTCGGAGGTGCTGTGGATCTACGACCCGAACCTCGCCCGGCAGGTGCTCGAATCCTTCTTCCCCGCCCCGGAGGGCACCGATGACTGA
>NZ_JAAGNB010000449.1:0-4430 GCF_010550475.1 Amycolatopsis sp. SID8362 | reverse complement strand
CCCGCCGCCGGCGTGCTGAGCGCGGCCGGGTTCCTCACCGCGCCGCTGGCGTTCGACTTCGTGCGGTCGGCCCGCGCGGCCGTGCACGACCTCGCCTGGGAGCAGGTCGACGCGCTGTTCGCCGAGATGGAGGCCGAAGGCGAAGCGCTGCTGGCGAAGTCCGGGGTCACCGACGTGACGCACCGGCGGATCGCCGAGATGCGCTACGCCGGGCAGGGCTACGAAATCCGCGTCCCCGTGCGCGGCGGCAGCTGGCCGGAGACGCTGATCGGCGAGTTCACCCGCACCTACCGCGAGCTTTACCGGCGGACCGGCCCCGAGGTCGGCGTCGAGGTGCTGAACTGGCGGGTCGTCTCGAGCGGGCCGGCGCCGGAGGTCACCTTACGGCTTAAGGTGCAGGCCGCCGGGGGTGCGGCGCGCAAGGGCACGCGCAAGGCGTACTTCCCGGCCGCCGGTGGCTTTGTCGACACGGCGATCTTCGACCGGTACCGGCTCCGGCCGGGGACGCGGATCGACGGGCCGGCCATCGTGGAGGAACGCGAGTCCACCGTGGTCATCCCGCCGGGCGCGCACTGCGTCGCCCGGGAAGATGCCGCGCTGGAGGTGACGGTGTGAGCGTCGACCCCATCCTGGTCGGGTTGTTCGGAAACCGGCTGCACTCGATCCTCGCCGAGCAGCAGAACGCGCTCGTCAACACGGCTTTCTCCGCCGTGGTGCGGGAATCGCTCGACCTGGCCTGCGCGGTGTTCGACTCGCGCGGCGAGATGATCGGCCAGTCCGTCGGCGGCACGCCGGGGCACATCAACGCGATGGCGACCGGCATGCACCACTTCGTCGCGGCGTACCCGCCGGAGACGCTCGAACCCGGCGACGTCCTGCTCACCAACGACCCGTGGCAGACGGCCGGGCAGATCAACGACATCACGGTCGCGACGCCGGTGTTCCGCGAGGGCCGGCTGGTGGCTTGGTTCGCGTCCTGCTGCCACGCGCCCGACATCGGCGGCCGGCTGGTGTCCGCCGAGGCCCACGAAGTCTTCGAAGAGGGCCTTCGGCTGCCGATCCTCAAGTTCCTGCGTGCCGGCGAGGTCAACGCCGATCTGGAACGGCTGATCCGGGCCAACGTGCGGACGCCGGAGGAGACCATCGGTGACCTGTACGCGCAGGTCACCGGCAACGAGGTCGGCGCCGCGAGCCTGCTGCGGCTGCTCGGCGAGTTCGGTCTCGACTCGCTCGACGAAGTCGCCGCCGAGCTCATGAACCGGTCCGAGAAGGCGCTGCGGGACGCGCTGCGCGCACTGCCGGACGGCGTCTACACCAACGAAATCGCCACCGACGGGTTCGACGACGAAGAAGTCGTCCTGCGCGTGACGGCCACTGTGGACGGTGACGAGATCCACCTCGACTTCGCGGGCTCGTCGCCGCAGAGCCGGCGCGGGATCAACGTCGTGCTGAACTACACGCGGGCGTACGCGTCGTTCGCGGTCAAGGCGGCGATCTCGCCGGAGGTGCCGCACAACGCCGGGTCGTTCCGGCCGGTGCACGTCACCGCGCCCGAAGGGTCCGTGCTGAACTGCCTGCCACCCGCGCCGGTCGCGTCGCGGCACCTCATCGGGCACTTCCTGCCGTCGCTGCTGATCGGCGCGCTGCCCGGCGCCGCGATCGCGCCGAGCGCGGACGCGCTGTGGATGACCATCTGGCGCGGTCCAGGGTTCATGCTCAACGTCTTCCAGACCGGCGGCATGGGTGCCCGGGTGGACAAGGACGGGCTCAGCACCACGGGATTCCCCAGCGGCCTGCGGTCGACGCCGACCGAAGTCATCGAGACGATGGCGCCGCTGGTCCAGTTTTCCCGGGAACTGCGACCGGATTCGGGCGGCGCGGGCCGGTGGCGCGGCGGACTCGGACAGGTGACCACGATGGGGTCACGCGGCGGGGATTCCTGGAGCGTGAACGGGAACGTCGACCGCGTGCGGAGCGCCGCGTCCGGAGTGGACGGCGGCGGAGCGGGGACACCCGGACGGTTCGGTTTGCGCGAAGGTGCCGACCTGCCAGCGAAAAGCCGGGTGACGCTGGCTCCCGAGTCTATTGTGGACGTCACGCTGCCCGGTGGCGGCGGCTACGGGCCACCGCGCGAACGGCCGGTGGCGGCGGTCCTCGCCGACGTCGTCGAGGGGTACGTCTCGGTGGCGGCGGCGAGCGAGGTGTACGGCGTCGCCGTGCGGTACCTCGGGAGCCCGGACGCGCTCGTCCGGCTGCCGTCGGACTACGCGGTCGACCAAGAGCAGACAGCACGACTGAGAGCGGGGAAGTGACATGGGTCGGTTGGCCGGCAAGGTGGCGGTCGTCTTCGGCGGCGCGCGGGGCATCGGTCTCGCGACGGTCAAGGAGTTCCTCGCCGAAGGCGCGACGGTGTACGCCTCCGACATCCGCGAGCCCGCGGAAGAGCTGAGCGGGTACCGGCACTCCATAGTGGACGCGACCGACGAAACCGCCGTGGCCGCGTTCGTCGACGGCGTCATCGCCGAAGCGGGCCGCGTCGACGTGCTGTTCAACAACGTCGGCATCCACCTCGGCAAGGCGCTGGCAGACACGACGCTGGCCGAGTTCGACCACATCTTCGCGCTGAACGTCCGCGCCGCCTTCCTCGGCACCCGCGCCGTGCTGCCGCACATGATCGAGCAGCGGGCCGGGAGCATCGTCACGACGTCGTCCAACGGCGGTGTCATGGGGCGACCCGGCGACCCGGTGTACAACGCCACCAAGCACGCGCTGGTCGGGCTGATGAAGTCGATCGCCGTCGCCCACGCGCACCAGGGCGTCCGCGCCAACACCGTGAACCCGGGCGCGATCGACACCGACATGCTGCGCAGCACCCTGAACTCGCCGGAGGAGTTCGAAACCAAGCAGCACCAGCTGGTCGCGAGCACGCCGGCGGCGCGCGTGGGCGAGGCGTGGGAAGTCGCCAAGGCGGTCGTGTTCCTGGCGAGCGACGAGTCGCGGTTCATCAACGGCGTCGTCCTCCCGATCGACGGCGCGAAGGCGGCGGGCGCCATGCCGGGCAACCGGTACAGCCTCGACTTCGACCTCGGCGTCGGGTAGCGCCGTGACCGTCGATGCCTCGGGGCTGGGGAGCGAGCGGCACCTGCTGGAACGCAGCGGCACCGCCGAACGGGTCGCGGCGATCCTGCGCCAGTACATCACCGACGGCGTCTTCGCCCCCGGTGAACGCCTGTCCGAGCCGGTGATCAGCTCGGCGCTGGGTGTCTCGCGCAACACGCTGCGCGAGTCGTTCCAGCTGCTGGCCCACGAACGGCTGGCCGTGCACGAACTGAACCGCGGGGTGTTCGTGCGCGAACTGACCACCGACGACATCGAGGACCTCTACGTCGTCCGCCGCGCCACCGAGTGCGGTGCCCTGCGCCGCGCCGCCGAACTGCCCACAGTGGACCTCTCCGGGCTGCAACGCGCGCTGGAGGACGGGCGGGCCGCGGCCGAAGCCGAGGACTGGCCCGCGGTCGGCACCGCCAGCATCCACTTCCACCAGGCGCTGGCGGACCTGGCCGGCAGCGAGCGGCTGTCCGCGACGATGCGCCAGGTGCTCGCCGAGACGCGGCTGTTCTTCGTGCTCAACGAGAACACGCGGGAGTTCTACGAGCCGTTCCTCGCCTGCCACGAGCGGATCCTGCGCGACCTGAGCCGCGGGCGATTCGACGCCGCGGCGGCCTCGCTCGACCGCTACCTGCGCGACGCCGAGGCGCGGCTGCTGGAGCTGAGCTCGTAGGGGAGCACGACGGTGATCGCGTATGGCCGCTGGTACGCCGTGACGCGGTAGATCCCGTCGGCGTCGGCCGACCAGCCGAGCCGGACGACCGTCCGGACGACCGAAGACACGGCGTAGCCGGGGCCGGCCGCCGCGGGCGGCGCGACGGCGAGCAGCACGGCGGCCACGGCCGCGGTCGTCGGGAACACCCAGCCACTCAACCGCGCGGACCGGCCGCGGCGGAAAGGATTCGAGCCGGTTCAAATCCGCCGCCGCCGCTGTTAACGTCGGTTAATGTTCACGCTTCGGGCGGATGCCGAGACGGTGGCCAGGACGCGGTTCTCGCCCTCCCTCGCCGCGGAGTCGCTGGCCTGGCTGAAGCTCACCGCCGACGCCGGACGGCACCCGGTGTTCGGCGACCCCGGCCCGCTCGCCCGCGCGTCGCTCGCCCACCCGGAGGTCGCCCTGCTGCTGGACCTGCTGCCGCGCGCCGGCGAGGTCTACACGCCGGACCTGCTGACGCCGCAGCCCGGGACGGCGGCCCGGCCCGCGGACCTGCTCGACGAGCAGCTCGCGCGGATCGAGGCGACCACGCAGGACGAGCTCGAGGAACAGGTCTTCGGCTACACGGCGGTCCACTGGCAGCGGCCGCTGCCGATCGGCGCCCGCC
>NZ_JAAGNB010000400.1:0-5344 GCF_010550475.1 Amycolatopsis sp. SID8362 | reverse complement strand
CCTGCACGCGGACGAGGAGATCGCCGCGATCGGCCGGATCTGGCCGACGACCGCGATCACCGGCGCGGCGGCCACCCCGGACCGGGTGCTCGGCGCGCTCGGGGAGCACACCTGCGTCCACCTGGCCTGCCACGGCGTGCACGAACCGGCCGACCCGTCGGCGAGCCGCCTGCTGCTGCACGAGGACGCGTTGTCGGTGCAGGAAGTGTCCCAGGCGCACCTCCCCCGGGCCCGGCTCGCGGTGCTCTCGGCCTGCCACACCGCCCGTGGCGGCGCGGACCTCGCCGACGAGGCACTGCACCTGGCCGGCGCGTTCCAGCTGGCCGGCTACCCCAGCGTCGTCGCGACCCTCTGGCAGGTCAACGACCTGATGGCGACCCGGATCGCGATCGCCTTCCACACCGCGCTGGCCGCGGGCGGTCCGCCGGCGCCCGAGCGGGCGGCCGCGGTGCTGCACGAGGTGCTGCGCGGGTTCCGGGACTACCCACCGAGCGTGTGGGCCGGCTGGGTGCATTCCGGCGCTTAGCCGATCCGCTCGCGCCGGGTGTGCCAGGCTGGACCGCGGAGGGGAAGGGGGCAGCATGGCATTCCTGCGACGGCGGCAGCAGCAGCCGGAACCCGAGGAAATCACGATCACCCTGGACGGGCTCACGTCCGCGCAGGTGATGTTCGAGGCCGCGGTCCAGCGCCACGGCGAACTGCATCCGGAGACGATCAAGGCGATGCAGCTGGTGGTCAACCACCTGACCCACGACCGGCAGCGCCTGCGCGACGCGGCCGAGCTGCAGCACGAGGTCGCCCGGCTCAGCTACCTGACGTACGGGCCCGACCACCCGGAACTGCTGACCGCGCTGTTCCGCGCCGGCGACCTGCAGTGCGGCGTGGGAAACCTGGAGCTGGCCGAGCAGATGCTGCGCGACGCCCTCGACGGGCAGGAACGGACCTTGGGCCGCGACCACCCCGACACGCTGGCGACGGCACAGGCCCTCGGCGTCGCGCTGACCGGCCTCGGCCGTCCCGCGGAAGCCCAGGCCCTGCACGAAGACGTGGCGGAACGCCGGGCCCGCGCGCTCGGTACGGATCACCGGGACACGCTGATCAGCCGCGGCAACGCGGCCGACGCGCTGCGCTCGGCCGGCCGTTTCGCGGAAGCGGAGGTGCTGTACCGCGAAGTCCTGCGGGACACGGAACGCGCGTTCGGCACGGACAGCCGGAAAGCAGCCATCTCCCGCAACAACCTCGCCGCCACGGTGTTCCAGCGCGGCGACGCGGTCGAAGCGGCGAAGCTGTTCCGCGAAGTGCTCGCGGCGGTCGCGAACCAGCCCGAGCAGCGCGATTTCGCCGCGAGCGTGCGCAACAACCTCGCGGCGGTCCTGCACGAGCTCGGCGAGTACCCCGAGGCCGCCGCGCTGCTACGGCAGGCGGTGACCGACCGCGAGAACGCGGTCGGCCCCGACCACCCGGAGACGATCCAGTCGGTGGACAACCTGGCCCGGGTGCTCGCGGAGTGCGGCGACCGAGCCGAGGCGGCCCGCCTGGCGCGCCACTGCCTCGCCCACTACGAAACCCGCCTGCCGGCAAGCCATCCCCGGATCGAGGACGTGCGGAACTTCCTGGCCGAACTCTCCTGAGCGGACGCGCCCGGGCCCGGATTCGCTCATGGTGATCACCTCGGTGGGACGTGCCGCTGGACGTGCGGCATCTGCCGCACCGGCGGAACCTGCCGAGGCAGCTGGCCCAGCCGCGGGATCTCCACGTGCTCGCGCCGCTCCTGCCGATGCTCCGGGCCGGGGCCGGGCGTCCGCGGACCGGGCCGGAACTCCGGCTGGGTCTTCGGCCCCGGCGGATCGGGCCGCGGCGGAGGCGGGCCGTCGACGTGGGTTCGCACGTCCCATTTCGTGGCTGTCTTGCACACTTCCCGGAGCGCCGCCCGCACCTGCACGATCTCGGAGTCCGACTTCGTGTCCACGAGGTGCACCTTGAGGTCCACCGGCTGGACGCGCAGCTCCCGGCTCCCGTACCCGCCGTGCGGCGGCGAACCCGGCCTGCGGTGCTCGTGCTGCGCCATGCCGACGTACGTCTTCACCACGTGGTTGAGTTCCGCCCGCACCTTGACCCAGTCGAGTTTGCCGTGCTCGTCGCGGAATTTCTGGTTCAGGTCCAGCGTGTGGGTGAACCGGATGGGCGGTAACTCCACCCGATGCTGGATCTCGGTGGCGGGCACCATCGCCGTTTCCGGGTGCGGCGCCACCCGGCCGGCCTCGGCCTGCGCCCGCCACTGCGCCATGTTCGTCGACAGGACCGGTCCCGGCGGCTGGTCGCCGCCGCGGTGCGGAGGGTCCGTGTTGCGGGGCCCGGGAACCTCGTTGATCTTGACGGGCCCGTCACCGGACCGATGGGTGTCGGGCGGTTTGGCTCCCGTGTCGCCTTGGTGGCCGAGGTCGGGGGGTTTGCCGCCGGGCGGCCCGGTCGGGGCGTGATTGTCCTTGCCGTCCGGCTGCGCGGGCCGGTTCGCCGGGTGGGCGGTGTCGTGCTGCGGCTTCTGCGCGTCCGGCGGCACTGCCGGCTTTTCGGGCGGCTTCGGTGTTTTCGCCTTGTCGGCGGCCCCGGAGCCGAATTCGCCACTCATGTCTCGTCCCCTATCGGTAGCACGTGCGACCACACCCACTCCACGTCACCGGCGAACCAGCCCTGAGCCCTGGCCACCGCGTACCGCCAGGTGTCCCCGGCGCCGGACTGGACGCCGAGCGCCGACTCGAGCGCGGACGGTCTGCTGGTGCCGTACGTGACGGCGTTCCGGCCCGCCTCGTCCCGGAGCAGCTCGATGTGCCACCGGTCCACGGCGGCGTGCTGCTCGGCACGGGTCGAGCCCGGGATCGGCTGGCGGTAGAAGTGTTCCCACGCCTCGCTGTACGGGTGCCGCGGGGCGTCGCCGTCGCCCTCGAGCACGTGCAGCACCTTGGCCCACTTGTACGTCTCGGCGAGGAACTCCGCGCCGTCTTCGGCGCAGCTGCCGGGCAGGCCGTGCCAGAACGCGTTGACCTGAACGGTGTTGCAGTGCGCCGCGAGCACGTCCGGCCGCATGGCCGGTTGCAGCTGGGCCGAGCGGGTCCGCACCGCGCGCTCGGCCGCCTGCGACAACGCGCACTCCAGCGTGCGCACCGACGCCGCCCCGAGCAGGATGTCCCGGAAACGCTTGTCCAGCACCGGAACCGGGGCGTTGACCAGGTGGGCGAGCACCGTCAGCTCGGTCCAGACGGTGAGCACCGGGTACCGCGCCAGCAGTTGCCCGCCGCGCGCGATGTCGCTCAGCCGGCACGCGGCGGCCTGGCATTCGCTGCCACACGTGGCGCTGCGCACCGCGCGGATCAGGTCGGTGACCGGGGCGGGCCGGGCCGCCACCTCCTCCGCCTGCCGTCCGTCCGGGACGCGCACCAGCAGCGGCCGGTCCATGCCGTCGGTGAAGACCACGGCCTCCCGTGGTTCCAGCGACACGACGTTCCGGGACTGGCCGTTGTCGAGGTTCATCGTGGCGCCGACGCTCTTGCGGTCGTCCTCGGCGGGCAGCCGGTGCACCACCTTCACGGCGGTGTTCTTGATGACGTCCGGGATGAGCTTGCTCGGGATCTGTTCCACCACGACGAGACCCTCGCCGTACGCGCGGACCTCGGCCAGCAGCGACGCGAACGTCTCGACCGCGCGCCCGGCGGCGCTGTCGGTGTCTTCGCCGGGATTGCGCAGCAGGCGGTGCGCCTCTTCGATCACCGTGAGGTGGTGCAGCGGTACCTGCGATTTCCCGCCGTACCGCAGCTTGAGGTGCTCGGTCAGCTGCACCAGCACGGCGCCCATCAGGAAGGCCTTGTCGGTGTTGTCGCCGACGTCCTCGATCTGCAGCACCACGTTGCGGTGCATCAGCTCGTCGAAGTCCAGCGGGTGCGCGTCGTCGAGGAACCGCCCGAGCACGCCTTGCCCGAGGCTGCGCATCCGCACCTTGACGAACCCCTGCATGTTGGCGGCGATCTCGGGGCCGTAGCCGATCTCGTCCACCACGATCCCCGCGACCCGCTGCAGATCGGTGAGGGTGGGGTAGCGCGGCTCGGCGCCGGCGTGGACCGCCTCGCCGAGCGTGACGTCCCAGCCGAGCTCCTCGTACGCTCGGGTCAGCGCCGTGGTGAGGATCTGCGGGAACGGCTCGTCCGCGTCGAAGGTGGCCAGGAACAGCGCCCGCACCAGGTCGAGGTGGGTCTGCAGCGAGAACACGTGCTCGTCGCCGTCGGCGTCGGCGAACCGGGCCGGTGCCAGCGGGTTGAAGCCGACCGGCGGGTCGTCCGCCTTGCCGGGCTGGAGCACGACGACGTCGGAGCGCAGCGGGGCCAGCCGGCCGGCCATCCGTCCGTACTCGGCTTTGGCGGGCTCGACGACGAGCCACGGCAGCCCGGCGCGTGTGGCCTCGGTCAGCAGGTGCCGCACGGTGAAGGACTTTCCGCTGCCGGTCGCGCCGCAGACGAAGGTGTGCCGGTTGAGCGAGTCCCGGCCGGCCGTCAGCGGCCCGACCTCGGCGCGGGCCGCGTCCAGCACGGCACCCAGCAGCAGGCCCCCGCCGGCCGGCGCGTCCGGCGTGACGTCGAAGCGCCGTGGCTCGACGACCCGGATGCCCGGCAGTTCCCGCCGCGGCGGGCGGGTCAACCGCACCAGCAGCTCGGTGCCCGCCAGGACGCCGCTTCGCTGCGCCGCGCCGGCCAGGCTCGTCGCGCGGCCGCTCGGCGTGAGCACGTACGGCTGGTTGTCCAGATCCGCCGCCGCACAAAGCACTGCGGCGATGTTCTCCGTGACGGCCTCGTCGCTCCCGCCGACCAGCACCCGGATCCGCCAGGCGTTGCCGAGCAGCGCGCGGCTGAGTTCCCGGTACCGGGACTGCTTGCGCTCCAGGCTGATCCGGTTCGCCTCCCCCACCTCGGTGCGGGACAGCGGCAGGATCTCCCGGACGAGCCGGTCGAGTTCGGGCTGGACGTCGTGGGCCTGCGCCGGTTCGGCCAGCACCACCCAGGCGAAGGGCTGCCGCAGGTGCGCCACGTACTGTTCGAAGGAGCCGCGGCGGTCGCGGGGCTTGGTGTGCTTGGGATCCGACGGGGCCCACAGCGCGTCCGGCCGGCCGGTGCAGGCCACCCAGCAACCGAACGCGTCCAGCGGCGTGACCTGCCCCCGGCCCAGCTGCCGGGCCAGCGCACCGGGCGGGAACAGCACCTCGCCCGGTCCCGCGCCCGTGGCCGGCGTGAAATCGGGCGTGCCGCCGACCAGGAACCGCATCCGGCCGTCGTCCGGCGGCCGGGTCCAGGCCGACAGC
>NZ_JAAGNB010000346.1:0-12357 GCF_010550475.1 Amycolatopsis sp. SID8362 | reverse complement strand
GCCAGCGCGCGGGCCGCGCCGAGCAGGATCGCCGTGTGGGCGTCGTGGCCGCACATGTGGGCCGCGCCCTCGACCGTCGACGCGTACGGCAGGTCGGTCGCCTCGGTGAGCGGCAGCGCGTCCATGTCCGCGCGCAGCGCCACGCACCGCTCGCCGCTGCCGATGTCGCAGACGACGCCGGTGCCGCCGGGCAGCACCCACGGCTTGAGCCCGACGGTGCGCAGCAGCGTGACGACCAGTTCCGTGGTCGCGAACTCGTGCCGCGACAGCTCCGGGTGCGCGTGGATGTGCCGGCGCCAGGCGAGCACGTCCGTCGCGTTGGCGCGCAGCCAGTCGTCGAGCCAGAACGGGCCGCGGCCCGCGCCAAGGTCCTCCACGGGAGCCATGCTTACGCCGGCTTCGGAAATGAGCGCCTCAGGCCCCTCCATAGGGGTCATCATGCGCCCATGGGGGTCACCTGGAACGTCCGGTCGTGAGTCCAGCACCGTCACGCCGCACCTCCTCCCGCAACACGGGTAACCCGCGCAGCGGCTGGGGTCACGCTTCGTGCCGATCGATCTGTTGTACGCATTTGCAGACGATCGTGCACCATGCAGGCGGCAAGCCGCGCCTCGAAAAGGGCCGTCCTAGATGGCCGGTAGCGGATCTGCGTTGAACGGCGTGCAGTAGTTCGGCAAAGCCGAAGGCGTCAGGAGCCCTTGGCCTTCTTCGAGCGGACCCGCCTGCCCCAGATGACGATGCCGAGCAGCACGACCGCGATCAGGCCCGCGACCAGCTTGTTCTTCGTCTTCTCGGTGTTTGCCTTGTCGGTCTGGGCCGGGTCCAGCACCGGGCCCGGTGGCTGGGTCTGCGCCAGGACCGGCGCCACCGCGACGTGCGCCGAGGTCACCGACGCCGCCACCGGACGCAGCGGCTCGGCCAGCGCGGGCGACGCGGTGAACAGCACCGCACCGAGCACCCCGACCAGGACCAGAACCCGCAGTTTCGCCATGTCATCCCTTCGCCACGACCAGGCATTCTGCCCGCGGACCGCCGGTGCGTCAGCCACCACGCGGTGGACCGAACGCGTCGAGGATCCGCTGTGCACCGAGGGTAGCTGTCAGCTCACCGGCGCGCACCGCCCGTTCGACGTCGGGAACGACCGTTCGCACGTCCGGATGCGCCGCCAGGCGACTGAGCAACTGCTCGCGCACCATGGCCCAGGTCCAGTCGACCTGCTGCCGGCGGCGGCGCGCTTCCAGCTCGCCGGACGCCGAAAGTGTTTCGCGGTGCCGCTCGATCGCGCCCCAGACTTCGTCCAGGCGCAGGTTGTGCAGGCCGCTGCAGGTGAGCACGGGCGGGGTCCACGCGGCTTCCGGGCCGTAGATCATCCGCAGTGCGCCCGAAAGCTCCCGCGCGGCCCGCTTCGCGTCCCGTTCGTGGTCGCCGTCGGCCTTGTTGACCGCGATGACGTCGGCGAGTTCCAGCACGCCCTTCTTGATGCCCTGCAGCTGGTCGCCGGTGCGCGCGAGGGTCAGGAACAGGAAGCAGTCGACCATGTTCGCGACGGTCACTTCGGACTGTCCCACCCCGACGGTCTCGACCAGGACGGTGTCGTAGCCCGCGGCTTCCATCAGCACGATCGTCTCGCGCGTCGCCCGCGCGACGCCGCCGAGCGTGCCGGACGTCGGCGACGGCCGGATGAACGCCCGCTCGTCGACCGCCAGGCGCGCCATCCGCGTCTTGTCGCCGAGGATCGACCCGCCGGTCCGGGTGGACGACGGGTCGACCGCGAGCACGGCCACCTTGTGCCCGGCCGCCGTCAGGTCGGTGCCCAGCTGGTCGATGAAAGTCGACTTGCCGACACCGGGGACGCCGGTGATGCCGACGCGCCGCGCGCCGCCCGACTGCGGAAGCAGCTCGACCAGCAGCTCCTGCGCCTGCGCCCGGTGGTCTTCCCGCTGCGACTCGACGAGCGTGATGGCCTTCGACAGCGTCCCGCGGTCCCCCGCGAGGACGCCCTTGGCGTAGGCGCCGACGTCGATCTTGCGCGGCAAGGGTCAGGACTCCTGCGCCGACAGCTGGCCGAGCAGGTCGATCGCCGCGTCCGCGAGCACCGTGCCGGGACCGAAGATCGCCGCCGCGCCGGCTTCGCGCAGCGCCGGGTAGTCCTGCGGCGGGATGACGCCGCCGACGACCACCATGATGTCCTCGCGGCCCAGCTCGGCGAGCTCGTGGCGCAGCGCCGGCACCAGCGAGAGGTGCCCGGCGGCCAGCGACGAGACGCCGACGACGTGCACGTCCGCCTCGATCGCCTGGCGGGCGACCTCGGCCGGGGTGGAGAACAGCGGGCCGACGTCGACGTCGAAGCCGATGTCGGCGAAGCCGGTGGCGATCACCTTCTGGCCGCGGTCGTGGCCGTCCTGGCCCATCTTCGCGACGAGGATGCGGGGACGGCGGCCCTCTTCCTCGGCGAACTTCTCGACCAGCTCACGGGCCTGCTCGACGTTCTGCGACTTACCCACCTCTTCGCGGTAGACGCCCGAAATCGTCCGGATCTGCCCGGAGTGGCGGCCCCAGAGCTTCTCGAGCGCGTCGGAGATCTCGCCGACGGTGGCCTTCGCGCGGGCCGCGCCGATGGCCAGCTCCAGCAGGTTGCCGCCGTTCCCGGCGCCCTCGGTGAGGCGGCGCAACGCGTCTTCGGTCGCCTGCGGGTCACGCTCTTCGCGCAGCCGGCGCAGCTTCTCCAGCTGCTGCGTGCGGACGCCCGCGTTGTCGACCTTGAGGACTTCGATCTCTTCGTCGTCGGTGACCTGGTACTTGTTGACGCCGATCACCGGCTGCCGCCCGGAGTCGATGCGGGCCTGGGTGCGCGCGGCGGCCTCTTCGATGCGCAGCTTGGGGATGCCCGCGTCGATCGCCTTGGCCATGCCGCCGGCCTGCTCGACTTCGGTGATGTGGCCCCACGCCTTGCGCGCGAGGTCGTAGGTCAGCTTCTCGACGAACGCGCTGCCGCCCCACGGGTCGATCACGCGCGTGGTGCCGGATTCCTGCTGCAGCAGCAGCTGCGTGTTGCGGGCGATCCGCGCGGAGAAGTCCGTCGGCAGCGCGAGGGCTTCGTCGAGGGCGTTGGTGTGCAGGGACTGCGTGTGCCCCTGGGTCGCGGCCATCGCCTCGACGCAGGTGCGGACGACGTTGTTGTAGACGTCCTGCGCGGTCAGCGACCAGCCCGACGTCTGGGAGTGCGTGCGCAGCGAAAGCGACTTCTGCGACTTCGGGTCGAAGCCCTTCACGAGCTTCGCCCACAGCAGGCGCGCCGCGCGCAGCTTCGCGACCTCCATGAAGAAGTTCATGCCGATGGCCCAGAAGAACGACAGCCGCGGCGCGAACTTGTCGACACTCAGCCCGGCGTCGACGCCCGAGCGGATGTACTCGACGCCGTCGGCGAGGGTGTAGGCCAGCTCGAGGTCGGCGGTCGCCCCGGCTTCCTGCATGTGGTAGCCGGAGATGGAGATCGAGTTGTACTTCGGCATGTGCTGCGAAGTGAAGGAGAAGATGTCGGAGATGATCCGCATCGAGGGCTGCGGCGGGTAGATGTAGGTGTTGCGGACCATGAACTCCTTGAGGATGTCGTTCTGGATGGTCCCCGCGAGCTGCTCCGGCTTCACCCCCTGCTCCTCCGCCGCGACGACGTACAGCGCCAGCACCGGCAGCACCGCGCCGTTCATCGTCATCGACACCGACATCTTGTCGAGCGGGATGCCGTCGAAGAGCTGGCGCATGTCGTAGATCGAGTCGATCGCCACGCCCGCCATTCCGACGTCGCCGGAGACGCGCGGGTGGTCGGAGTCGTAGCCGCGGTGGGTGGCCAGGTCGAACGCGACCGAGAGGCCCTTCTGGCCCGCGGCGAGGTTGCGCCGGTAGAAGGCGTTGGACTCCTCGGCGGTGGAGAACCCGGCGTACTGGCGGATGGTCCAGGGCTGGTTGACGTACATCGTCGGGTACGGCCCGCGCAGGAAAGGCGCGACGCCGGGGTACGTGCTCAGGAAGTCCACATCGGACAGGTCGTCGGCCGTGTAGACCGGCTTGACGCCGATGCCTTCGGGCGTCTCCCAGGCGAGGGCGTCGGGGCCCTTGCCGGTGGCGTCCTGCACGGCCTTGGCCCAGGCGTCGCGGTCGCCCGGCGACGGCGTGCCGAGGTCGAGTCCGGCGAAGTTCGGGATGCTCATCGGGTGACTCCCAGCTTGGCGTGCAGGCCGTTGAGGACGTCGAGGGCGTCGCAGCCGGCGAAGACGTTGCCGTCCACGCCGTCGAAGGAGCCCTTGCCCGCCAGTAGTACGTGGTCGGCGCCGAGGGCCTTGGCGACGTCGGCCGCCTGTGCCGCGTAGGCGTCGTCGGTGCCGCAGAGGCAGGCGATCTTCGCGCCGGACGCGCGGAACGCGCCGGGCAGGTCGTCGGTCGCGCCCGGGTTGACGGCTTCGATCCCGCCGGCCTGGAACAGGTTGGCGGCGAACCCGGCGCGCGCGGTGTGCGCGGCGACCGGGCCGAGGGTGGCGAGGAAGACCTTGGGCCGCTCGCCGTGCGAAGCGAGGTACGCGTCCGAAGCGTCCCGCAGGGCTTCGAAGCCTTCGGCGTACCGGTGGCGCGGCAGCCCGCCGTCTTCCGCGGTGGCGAAGGGTTCCCGGGTCACCGGCTTCTCGGCCAGGTTCGGGAACTCGCTGACGCCGGTGAGCGGGTCGCGGCGGGTGGCGATCCGCTTCGACCGTTTCTCCCACGTCTCGGCCAGCCGGCCGGCGAGCGCGCCGGACGCGAGTTCGGCGACCAGGCCGCCCGCGCCTTCGATGGCGGTGAACTCGGCCCAGGCCGCGTGCGCGAGGTCGTCGGTGAGCGTCTCGACGTACCAGGAGCCGCCCGCCGGGTCGACCACGCCGGCCAGCTTGGACTCCTCCAGCAGCACGGCGTGGGTGTTGCGGGCGATCCGCGCGGAGAACGCGTCGGGCTTGCCGATCGCGGCGTCGAACGGCAGCACGGTGACCGCGTCCGCGCCGCCGACACCCGCGCCGAAGCAGGCGACGGTCGTGCGCAGCATGTTCACCCACGGGTCGCGCCGGGTCAGCATCGACGGCGACGTCACGGCGTGCTGGCGCATCGGCGAGGTGAAGCCGCACACCTCGGCGACGCGCGCCCACAGCCGGCGGGCAGCCCGCAGCTTCGCGATGGTGGAGAACTGGTCGGCGGTCGCGGCGATGCGGAACTCGAGCTGGCCGGCCGCGGCTTCGGCGTCGAGACCCGCGTCGATCAGGGCCCGCAGGTACTCGACCCCGGCGGCCACCAAGGCGCCCAGCTCCTGGGCGTCCGACCCGCCCGCCTCGTGGAACGGCAGGCCGTCGGCGACGATCGTGCGCACCTTCGGGTACTTCGCGGCGGCACGCGCGGCGAGCGCGGCGGCCGGCCCGAGATCTGCGGTCACGCCGGAGCGGGCGGCCAGCCCGATCGGGTCCGCGCCCAGCACGGCGGTGGCCTCGCTGGCCGGGATCTCCCGCTCGTCGAACAGCTCGAACAGCGCGTCCGCGGCGGCTTCGAAATCGGCACCGGCGTCCAGGACGACCGGTGCGAGGTCGAGGTAGACCTCGTTGAGCGCGTCGGCCAGCGCGGACGGCGGCACGGTCAGCCAGATCGACGTCACGCCACCTTCGAGGTCGGCCAGGACGGCCTTGTTGACCGCGCGGCCGTCGTCGCCGGTGAACCGGGCGCGGACGTCCCAGCCGGTGCTGACCTGGCCTTCCGGCCGCGCGCCGCGCACGTAGGGCGGCAGACCGGGGAAGCCGGTTTCGCCGGGGACGTCGTCCGCCGTGTACAGCGGCTGGATCTCGATCCCGTCGTAGGTGCGCGTGACGAGCTTGCTCTCCGGCGCACCCGCGAAATCCTCGGGCAACCTGCCGCTCTTGCGCAGGACACCCGCGACGAGCTCCTGCCACTGCTCGCGCGTCGCCTGGGGGAACTCGGCCGCCAGGTCGAGTTCGGAGATCGGCACTGACTCCGGACCGGCCACTTCAGTCATACCCAGTGATGGTAGAGGCACTCGCCGCGCCCGCCCTGTGAGTCTGGTCGCGCTAGGGGGACGCCCCGGGCAGGTTAGGGGCCGGTCACGCGGGTACGACACAATTGGCGCGTGCCCCCCTCCAGCGAAGAGACACGAGTGGTCGCCGGTCGCTACCGGCTGCGTTCGGTGCTCGGCTCCGGGTCGATGGGCACCGTCTGGTCCGCCTACGACGAGTTCCTCCACCGGCAGGTGGCCGTCAAGGAGATGAAGGTGCCGCCGGGCATTCCGGCGTCCCAGGCGGACGAACTGCGGGAGCGGACGCTGCGCGAGGCCCGCGCGATCGCCGTCCTCTCCCACCCGAACGTGATCATCCTGCACGACGTCGCCCGCGAGGACGATCAGCCGTTCGTGGTCATGGAGCTGCTGCCCTCGCGCAGCCTGGCGCACATCCTGCGCGACCACGGGCCGCTGACCGTCGAGCAGGCCGCCGCGGTCGGCATCGCCGTGGCGTCGGCGCTGGAGGCCGCGCACGCCGCCGGCATCACCCACCGCGACGTCAAGCCGGGCAACGTCCTGGTCGCCAGCGACGGCCGGATCAAGCTGACCGACTTCGGCATCGCCCGCAACGTCTCCGAGGCGACCATGACCCGCACCGGGATCATGCTCGGCTCCCCCGCCTACATCGCGCCCGAGGTCGCGTCCGGCGGCGCGGTCGTCCCGGCCGCCGACCTCTGGGGCCTCGGCGCCACGCTGTTCGCCGCGGTCGAGGGCGCGCCGCCGTACGACGCCGACGGCGACCCCCTCGAGACCGTCGGCAAGGTCGTCAACGGCAAGGTCCCCAAGCCGAAGGCCGGGCCGCTCGCCGAGGTCATCTCCGCGCTGATGAAGAAGGAGCCCGGCGACCGGATCACCCTGCGCGAGGTCCGCCACCGGCTCTACCCGCTGCAGTCGAAGACGGCGCTCGACCTGTTCGGGCCCGAGCTGTTCCGCACCCCGGACGGGAAGAAGACGTCCGCGCAGCCGGACGCGACGGACACGCAGGTCATCAAGACCGTCCTGCCCGAGAAGAAGGCCGAGGGGTCGAGCAGCGAGCTCGCCACGGACCCCGGCCCGCTGCCGTTCCTGCGCCCGCCTGCCCCGAGCACGGGATCGGCGCCGACGGTGTTCGCCGCCCCGCCCCGGCCCGCCCGCCGCGGCTCACGGGCCACCGCCCTGCTCGTCGCGCTGGCGATCCTGCTCTTCCTCATCGCCGCGGGCGGCGGCTTCGCGCTGGCCAGGGCGGTCGGCGGCCAGTCGCTGCTGCCGCCGGCGGCCGAGCCGCGCCCCACGTCGAACGGCCTCACCGACGTCCCGCCGCCGTCACTGGTCCGCCAGTCCGGCGACGCGAGCTACGCGACCGGCGAGGGCGGCCAGTTCGGCCTCGACGTCCCGCAGGGCTGGCAGAAGTTCACCGCACCCCACAACACGACGAAGTTCGGGGCGAGCACGGCCGTCCAGTACGTGTCTCCGGACGGCCGCCGCTCGATCCGTGTGGAGCGGCTGGCGAACTACTTCGGCAAGTTCCCGGACGACACCGAGTACGTCAACTGGCTGAAGCAGACGTACTCCGGCGACGGCTTCGAGCTGTTCGGCCCGTCCCCGGACGCGGGCGGCAAGGGCACCACGTTCACCTACCGCACGCTGGAGAGCGGCCTGCTCCCGGGCAACACCGACGACGGCCGCGTCACGCGGGTGACGTTCATGAACCTGGTACAGGCGGGCGACAGCCTGTGGGTGCTGTCGGTGACGGCCCCGGTCGAGCAGGAAGACGCGACGCGGCGGGATGTTTTCGACCGCGTCGCGCCGACGTTGAGCGTTTCGGACTAGGGCGCCCGGCCCAGCACCTCGCGCGCCAGCAATGTCATGAACGACCCTTTCGTTGCGTCCAGCGCACTGAACGACCCGTTCACAACATCGCCGTCCGGCACGCGCGACCGCCGACGTCGAGCGTCTCGGACTAGGGCGCCCGGCCCAGCACCTCGCGCGACACGTACTCCTGCGCGAGGTGGCGCAACCCGGTGAAGATGCGGTCGCCCAGCACCGTCGCGATCAGCCCGGCCTCGATGATCTTGTCGAACGACGTCAACCCCGTCACCACCTCGACGTCCAGCTCCGCCACGCGCAGCGCCAGCTCGAAGTACTCGTCCAGGCGCTCGGCGAGCTTCTCGTGCCCGAGCTCCTTCGCCGTGGCCAGCGCCGCGATCAGGTTGGCGACCGTCCGGTCCTCCGCGCCGTGCCACTTCCAGCCGTACCGGTGGGCCAGCTCCTGAAGCAGCTTCGACGCCCACTCCGCGGCTTCCTCCGACACCTGAGGCGGCTCGCCAGCCAGTTCCTCCTGGACGACGCCCATCGTCTCGTGCGGCGTCCGGTCTTCGTCGATCGCGCTCAGCACGGCGCCGACCGAGGCCAGCGGGAGGCCGCCGACGTCGGTGAGCGCCTTGATCAGCCGCAGGCGCTGGACGTGCGCCGGGGAGTACCGGGCCTGGTTCGGGCTGGTGCGCTCCCCCGGCGGGAGCAGGCCTTCGCGCAGGTAGTACTTGACGGTCGCGACCGGCACCCCCGACTCGGCGCTCAGTTCGGCCATCCGCATGCGCATCCGCTCCGATCCCAGGGTCGGTCTCCGGGGCAACCCTGAAGACTTCTCAGCATGGAGAGCTTAACTTCCCATAACGGAGAGCTTGACTATCCATTCTGGGAGGGAACCATGACCATCCTTGCCGACGCCAGGAGCAGAACGCGCGGGTGGCACCGGCCGTCCGCGGTCTTCGCCGCCGTGCTCGGGGCCGTCGCCGTGCTGTGCGTCGCCGCGATGCTCGTCGACCAGCGGACGCTCGCCGGCGCGCCGATCTGGGCCAAGCCGTTCAAGTTCGCCGTCTCCGGCGCGCTCTACTTCGCCACCTGGAGCTGGCTCGTCTCGCTGCTGCCGCGGTTCCGGCGCACGGCGGGGTGGCTGACGGACTTCCTGGTGCTGATCTTCGCCGCCGAGTACGTCCTGCTGACATTCCAAGCCGCGCGCGGGCGGGCGAGCCACTTCAACATCGCGACCCCGCAGGACGAGCTGATCTACAACGTCATGGGCAAGATGATCATCGGGCTGCAGGCCGCCACGCTCGCGCTGACCGTGCTGGTGATGTTCACCAAGCTGGAAGACCGGGCGACCTTCTGGGCCGTGCGCGCCGGCGCCGTGCTGTCCCTGGTCGGCATTTCGCTGGGCATCCTGATGACGAGCCCGTCCGCGCAGCAGCTCGCGCAGTGGCGGACCGGCGGGCACCCGGACATGGTCGGCGCGCACACCGTCGGGCTCGCCGACGGCGGCCCCGGCCTGCCGGTCCTCGGCTGGAGCACGGTGGGCGGCGACCTGCGGATCCCGCACTTCGTCGGGATGCACGCGCTGCAGGCGCTGCCGCTGCTGGCCATCGGCCTCCTGGCGCTGGCGTCCCGCTTCCCGCGGCTGCGCGACGACGTCGTCCGCGCGCGGCTCGTGCTGATCGGCGCCGCCGCGTACGCCGGACTGATCGCGCTGGTGACGTGGCAGGCGCTGCGGGCGCAGTCGATCGTCCACCCGGACGCGGCGACGCTGGCCGCGGCCGCGGCACTGGTCGCGGCGGCCGGGCTGGGCTCGTGGGCCGCGGTGCGCGTCCGATGACCCTCTTCGACCTGGCGTTCCCGCTGGCGGCGCCGTTCTGGGCACTGCTGATCTTCGCGCCGAAGTGGCGGTGGACGGCCCGGATCATGGCGTCGCCGTGGGTGCCGCTGCTGCCGCTGGCCTGCTACTTCGCGCTGGTGCTGCCGCACTTCGGCGAGTGGGCGCGCGCGATGCTCCGGCCCGACCTCGGCGTGCTGCAGGCGTTGCTCGCCACGCCGTGGGGTGCCGGGCTGGTCTGGGCGCACCTCATCGCGTTCGACCTGTTCATCGCGCGGTGGATGTACTTCGAGGGGCGGGAGCGGGACATCTCGCCGTGGGTCGTCAGCCCGATCCTGGTGGTGACGATCTTCCTCTCGCCGTTCGGGCTGGTGGCGTTCCTGGTGGTCCGGAGCGTCCGGATACGCTCGCGGGCATGAGTGAACACGAAGCCGCGAGCGCCATCGCCAAGCGCACCGGCGTGGCCGCGCACGACATCGCGGTGGTCCTGGGGTCGGGCTGGCGCCCGGCGGCGGACGTCATCGGGGAGTGCGAGACGGAGATCCCGTTCGCCGAGCTGCCCGGCTTCACCACGCCCGGCGCGGTGGGCCACGGCGGCACCATCCGCTCGCTGAAGATCGGCGGCAAGAACGTCCTGGTCATGCTGGGGCGGACGCACTTCTACGAGGGCAAGGGCATCGACCCGGTGGTGCACAACGTGCGCACCGCCGCGGCGGCCGGCGTCCGGACGGTGCTGCTGACGAACGCTGCGGGCGGCCTGCGCGAAGGGTTCCAGGTGGGTCAGCCGGTGCTGATCGCCGACCACCTGAACCTGACCGCGCGCTCGCCGATCGTCGGCGCGAACTTCGTCGACCTGACGGACCTGTACTCGGCGCGGCTGCGGAAGATCGCGCGCGAGATCGACCCGTCGCTCGAAGAAGGCGTCTACGCGGGACTGACCGGGCCGCACTTCGAGACCCCGGCCGAGATCCGGATGCTGCGCACGCTGGGCGCGGACCTGGTCGGCATGTCGACGGTCCTGGAAGCTATCGCCGCCCGCGCGGCCGGCGTCGAGGTCTTCGGCCTGTCGCTGGTGACGAACCTCGCCGCGGGCATGACCGGCGAACCGCTGAACCACCAGGAAGTCCTGGAAGCGGGCCGCGCGGCGGCCACGAAGATGGGCTCCCTGCTGCGCGACCTGATCACCCGCGCCTGACCCGAAACGCGCCACTTTCGGTACGAAAGTGATCCGGAGGCCGGTCCTCCGCGTCACTTTCGTACCGAAAGTGGCGTCTTGGTCAGGCGAGGGTGGGGAGCTGGGCGGCGACGTCGGCGGGGGACGGCATTGCCGCCACTTCGGCGGCCAGCGCGCGGGTCGCGTCGCGGACCGAGGTGTCCGTGAGCAGGTGACGGGCCTGGGACGCGACGGCCTCGGCCGTGACCTCCGGGCCGAGCAGCCGCGAGCCGACGCCGGCCGCGACGACCGCGTCCGCGTTGCTGAACTGGTCCGCGCCCTGCGGCAGCAGGAGCTGCGGGAGGCCCGCGCCGAACGCGCCGAGCGTCGTGCCGCTGCCGCCGTGGTGGACCACCAGGTCGACGTGCGGCAGCAGCTCCGACTGCGGGACCCACGCCTCCAGCCGGACGTTCTCCGGCACCTCGCCCAGTACCGCGGGATCGACCGTCGGGCCGGTGGCGACCAGGACGTCGACGTCCAAACCGGACAGACCGGTGATCGCCGCGCCCAGCACGCCCGCGTGGCCCATCGCCGTGCCGAGGGTCAGGTAGACCAGCGGCCGCCGCTTGTCCAGCACGCCCGCGGGCAGCTCGCCCGGCTCGCTCCAGCCGACCGGCCGCAGCGGCACGCGGTGCGCCCGCGCCAGGAAACCGGGCTCCTGCACGGACTCCGGGCAGATGTCGACGAACGGACCGGTGAACGCCAGGTCCTCGCCGACCTCGATGCCGAGCGTCGCGGCGTGCTCGCGGATGGCGTCGCGGATCCGCGTCACCATCGGGTCTTCGCTCGACACGCGGCCGAACCCGTGCGCCACCACCGGGATCCCGGCCTTCAACGCGGCGAGCGCGCCGCCGGAGTTGCCGACCTCGCTCACCACCAGGTCCGGCCGGACGTGCTCGAACAGCGGCAGCAGGTCGGCGGCGAACCGCTTCGGCATGAACTCGCCGAACACCTTCGCCACGATCGGCCCGAGCACCTCGGGCGGGATCTCGCCGGGCGGCCGCCGCGGGCCGGGCGGCCCGGACTCGGCGAAGGCCTGCCCGAACGCGTCCTTGATGGCGAGCCCGGCGGCGGCCGTCTCGAGCCCGGCTTTCGTCAGTTGGGGCAGGAAGTCTTCCGAAGTGGCGAAAACGACGTCGTGGCCCGCGTCGCGCGCGGCGATCGCCAGCGGTACCAGCGGGAACGTGTGACCGAAGGACCCCAGTGAGGTGAAGAGCAAGCGCACTCACCCCACCCTAGCCCGTAGGCTGGCGCGGTGACAGTGAATTCCACCCTGCGTGACGCCGCCTTCCGCTGGATCGCCGACGACCCCGACGACGGCTCGCGCGCCGAGCTGCAGGGCGTCCTCGCGAAGGCGATGGGCGGCGACGCCGAGGCCGCCGCCGATCTGGCCGACCGGATGGCCGGGCCGCTCGAGTTCGGCACCGCCGGCCTGCGCGG